>JAWXBO010000174.1:0-21750 GCA_034440175.1 Alphaproteobacteria bacterium | reverse complement strand
CGAGAAGTTGCCTGGCTACTTCAGCATGCCTTTCGGCGCGCGCAAATTGATAGACCGTCTCGGCGTCCCAGTTGAGACCCAGCCACTCCAACCCCTCGATGATTGCAGCTATTGCGTCGCTTGAGGAGCGTTGCCGATCTGTGTCCTCTATTCGCAAGCGAAAGGTCCCGTTGTGGCGCCGCGCGAAGAGCCAGTTGAACAAGGCTGTGCGCGCTCCCCCAATGTGGAGGAAACCTGTCGGCGATGGTGCAAATCTTGTTACAATTTTCATGTGGTGTTTGGTGCGCTTAAGTTGTTTTGATTTGAACGAGTGGGATGCATTTTCAAATGCCAGCAATCTAACACGCGAGCAATACAAATTGCGGGAATCCGATCACAGCATCGATCAGCGATTTCGCGGGACCAGAGCGTCGATTTTGGCGTGGGTTCACCGATTGCCAACGCAGACAATTGATGGTTGGCGCAACGATGCCAGCCGGCGGGTTCTATTTGTACCGGTTCTCGTGGGATGTGGAGTGGGCTTTTATTTCTCTCTGCTGCAGGAGCCCTCTTTTTGGTGGATAGGGTGGGCCCCAGCCCTTCTTGTGGTCTGGATTGCGATGCGGACGTCAAATTTGGCGCACGCCACGCTGCTGTTGGGAGCTATAGCGGCCCTGTCATGCGGGTTTTCGCTAGCAGTACTTCGAGCGCAAGTCGTGGGGGCACCGGTGATAGCCCGGGAGACGAGGTTGCTGACTATCACCGGGCGTATCGCAGACCTCGAACCGTCGGCGCGGGGGAGGACGCGGGTCATTTTGGACATCGCTTCGGTTGTGCCTGCGCAACTTACGGTTCCAAAGCGAATCCGGCTTTCGATCAGCACGGAAAAAACACCGCTCCATCCAGGCGATTGGATTCGAGTGCGAACTACTCTGCGCCCGCCTCCCGCGCCTGTTGCACCTGGTTCTTTCGATTTTGGACGAAAACTTTGGTTTGAGGGTGTAGGCGCTATTGGCTTTACACTGAGCCCGGTCATTCGCGTCTCCCCGCCTGCGCGGGACTCGATTGTGGTTGGAATTTCCAGCGCGATTCAGCGGACGCGCCATGCAGTTAGTGAGCGCATTTTGCGTGTGACTTCAGATCGAACCGGACCAATTGCGGCCGCGTTTCTGACTGGAGAGCGTGGCTTGATTTCCGACGAGGACAATGTGGCAATGCGTGACTCGAGTCTTGCTCACCTTTTGTCAATTTCCGGGTTGCACATGATGCTCGCGGGTTTTGGATTTTTCGCTGCCCTGCGCATACTCTTCGCTCTCGTTCCCGCTCTGGTGCTTGTCTATCCGGTTAAAAAGTGGGCCGCCGCCGGAGCGCTGCTCGTTTCGTTCGCGTATTTGCTGCTGAGCGGAGCGTCTGTGCCCACGCAACGGGCCTTCGCTATGGTTCTGGTCGCCTTTGTAGCAATCATTTTTGATCGCACTGCTTTGAGCATGCGCACCGTATCAATTGCCGCGTTGGCGGTGCTGGTGATCGCGCCTGAATCCTGGATGGACCCAAGTTTTCAGATGTCATTCGCTGCCGTGGTAGCCTTGATTTCCGCATATGAGTGGTGGAGTGCAAACCACATTTCACCGGCCTTTCAGCCGGGTCCGCTCCGGCGGTTCTGGAACCTGGTTGTTGCGACGGCGGCGACGAGTGTGATCGCCGGCATAGCAACCGCGCCATTTGCTGCTTTTCATTTTAACAGATTTTCAGACTACGGCGTGGTTGCGAATGTGATGGTCATGCCAATGGTGAGTTTTGTTATCATGCCGTCTGGGGTCGTTGCTCTTCTCGTGATGCCGTTTGGCCTGGAAGAATTTCCGTTGATGGCAATGGAGTGGGGGCTTGGCTGGATGCTGGCGTGCGCGCATTGGGTCGCATCCTGGCCAGGCGCAACACAGGCCGTGCAAGCGTTTCCCGTGGAGGCCCTTTTGCTGGTTGTGGCTGGAGGGCTGTGGATGGCGATATGGCAGGCGCAATGGCGATGGCTTGGTCTTGTCCCGTTGATTGCCGGAGCATTTGCCACTCAGATGACGAGCGCCCCTGACGTCATCATCGCTGGAGATGGAGGCAACGTTGCGGTTCGCGACCGGCAAGGTTTGCTTCGTATGGAGTCCTCAAGGCGGGGCCGATTCGATGCTGAGATGTGGCTTCGCGCCGACGGCGATTCTCGCGATGTGGGTGTTGCCCTGCAAGACAGAAATGAAGGCTTCACATGCGACCACAATGGGTGCGTTGCTGAAATAAATGGCCGCGCCGATCGATCCCTGGTTGTGTCTCGCACAGGGGAGTCAGTCGTCGAAGATTGTGCCAGTGCTACAGTTCTGGTCGATCTTGGCCGTGGCTGGCGCCCGGCATGCGATGCGGCGTCACTCACTGTGACCCGGTCATTCCTTGAGGCGGAAGGCGCAGTGGCGGTGCGCCTAACCGAGATGGGCATAGACTGGACGACTGTCGCACGTGAGCGCGGTCAGCGTTTCTGGTCGCCACAATCACCACGCAAACATGCGCAGCGATTAAGACCGTCGGCATCTTTCAGTACCGGCGGAACAGTCCGACGAGCCGGCCTTGAACCTTTATCCGGTCCGAATTGAAAATTCGGGTTTCAAACGACGGATTTGCAGCTTCCAATGCAATCTGAGAACCGCGCTTCCTCAAGCGTTTCAGCGTTGCCTCGGTGCTATCAACAAGCGCAACGACAATATCACCCGAATGAGCATCGTCACTTCTTTGGATCACCACGGTATCGCCGTTCAATATGCCGGCGTTGATCATGGAATCACCGCTGACTTCGAGGGCGTAGTGCTCGCCTGCGGAAATCAGCGATTGAGCCACAGGCAAACTATCGGTGACGTTCTGCAAGGCTTCGATTGGCGTTCCGGCCGCAATCCGCCCCATAACGGGAACCTCTATCAAGGGGCGCAGCGCCGCGCCGCCACGATTGGATGTGGCTCTAATTCCACCACCTGAATCGACGACGCCAAGATTGGGCCGTTTTGCCGTCACGGTTCTGGCCCGTTGTCCCGGTGCGTTTGAATTTTCAGGCAATTTTATGATTTCCAGCGCACGTGCCCGATGAGCAAGCCTGCGCAGGAATCCCCGTTCTTCCAGGGCCGTGATGAGCCTGTGAATGCCGGACTTGGAACGAAGGTCCAACGCCTCCTTCATTTCATCAAATGATGGGGCGACCCCGGTTTCCCGAAGTTTGTCGTGAATATACATCAGCAATTCGTACTGTTTGCGCGTGAGCATTGGGTGATCCATTAAGAACAGAGTTCGAACAATCAGGGTTTGTTCTAGTGATGTTCCATGGTTTGTCAACAAGGAAATTGGCGGTGGGAGCAAATTTTTTATGACAGATACACAGGCGACACGGTTAATTTTCTCGAACTATGACGTAAAAACCAATACGCGCACGGGATCGTCGGCGGATTTGCCTGGCTCCATGGGTGGGCGAACGATGAGCCCATCGGCTGAAGAAAACGCACCCAACATGCTGGAATCTTGAACTGATAGGGGGTGAGCCGTTGCCTCGCCCGTCCTCGAGTATTGCAAGTGACAGCGCACATAGTCTTGGCGTTGGTCATTTTCTGGCAGTGAATTCGCGAGCTTGGCCGAGACAAATCGCCAAGGTAATTCGCTCGTGCCAAGCAGACGAAAAATCATGGGTTTCAGATACAGCAGAGCGCACACCAAGGCGGACACAGGATTTCCCGGCAAACCCAAGAATGGCATAGACCCGTACCGGCCAAAGATCAGAGGTTTCCCTGGCCGCATTGCAATCTTCCAAAAATTTACTTGCAACTTTGGCTGCAAGGATTTTTGCACAAGATCGTGGTCGCCAACAGACGCACCACCCAAAGTAATCAGGATTTCACACCCCTCTGCCATCGAAGCCTTATTTTGGATTTCGCCGATGTCGTCGCGGGCAATGCCAAGATCACGGACACTTCCACCCCAGGCGGTCACATCAGCAGATATGCCGGCAGAAGACGATGCTACTATTTTCGTCGAAGATAGCTCCAATCCGGGAGCAACCAGTTCGTCGCCCGTCGCAAGGACTGCTACGAGCGGGCGTCGAGTGCACGGCAGGTTGGCGTAGTTCATTGCCGCAGCGAGTGCGATGTCGCGCGACGTCAGCTTTCGACCCTTTGCCAGCAGACAATCTCCCTGCCGGAAATCCAGCCCTGATCTGCGAATGTGCCGGCCCGCGGTGTTGTTCACGCCCCCTGCAATGATGACTGTATTGCCGTTAAGCGATGCACTTTCCTGGATGACAATTGCCGATGCGCCTTTCGGCACCGGCGCACCGGTGAAGATGCGGACAGCTTCGCCACTGCGAACTTCGCCATGAAACATTGCCCCGGCGGCGACAGTGCCAATTAGTTTGAGCGATGCTGGAAGGGCGCCTACATCTTCTGCCCGCACCGCATATCCATCCATCGCACTGACGTCGGACAGGGGTTGAGTGGCCTTCGAAACTACGTCATCAGCGAGTACCCTGTTCAGCGCATGAGCCAACAGCACTGGCTCGGCCTGCAATGGCATCAACCCGTCAACAACTCGTGCCTGCGCTTCGCCCACTGAGATCATTCGTCACCCGCGATAGAGGTCTTCCGGATCTACCTTGGCTGCACCTGCCAGCTTTTGCTCTTCCGATTTTGAAAGCGAATGCGTTCTGCCATGCAAGAATGAATAGATCACGCCAACTGTAACCCCGGCATCGCGTGCCCACGCATGGGCGGTGAGCCCACGGCTAGCCATAAAGCGGCGCAGGGCTTCACGTTTTGCATTCTGATCGGTGGTCTGTTTTCGTGATCCTCGTTCGACCGATACTTCGGCGGGCTTCAACACGCGTGCGCGACGTACGCCTGTCGCAGCGCTCATGCGGCGTACTGCGCGAGCCGGCGTAGCAGAGCTGTCTGCTTTTTCCGCGCGAAAGGTTCCGGATTTTCCACCCTCTTTGGTCAGCAGGCGAATGCTATCTATGGTAATGCCTCGCTCAACGGCCTTGAGCATATCGTAGATGGTGAGGGCCGCAACAGCCGCAGCCGTTAGCGCCTCCATCTCCACGCCGGTCTTCCCGCTCACGGTAACGCTGGCCAAAACCCTGATCAACGATTCCGCTTCATCGGGTTCGCAGGCAATGGTCACCCCTGAAATTGGAAGCGGATGACACAATGGAATCAATTCTGAAGTCTTTTTCGCGGCCATAATTCCCGCAACGCGTGCGACGGCAAGAACGTCACCTTTTGGCACGGAGCCTGCAAGTACAAGTGCCAGTGTTTCCCGCTTCATTCGTACGATGGCTTCTGCCATCGCGGTACGGATGGTCGCGTCCTTCGACGACACGTCCACCATGCGTGCATGACCTTTCTCGTTGATATGAGTGAGTTTCGTCACGCCTTGCCACCCAAGAGAGTTCGGGTCGCGCCTGACACATCCTCTTGCCTCATCAAACTTTCTCCAATCAGAAATGCTCGCACGCCCAGTTTCGACAGTCTCCTCAGGTCATCGTAGCTGCTAATGCCGCTTTCAGACACAACAACTATGCCGGCTGAAACACCTGGAGCAAGAGTTTCGGTGACGGTCAGTGATGTTTCAAAGGTGTTGAGGTTTCGGTTGTTGATGCCGATAAGTGCTGGCTTGAGCCTCAGGGCGCGCTCCAATTCATCGCAGTCGTGCACTTCAACCAACACATCCATGCCCCATTTCTGCGCCGCCTCATTGAGGGAGCGTGCCTCTTGATCCGTCAACGCCGCCATGATGAGCAAAATACAATCTGCCCCGATCGCACGCGACTCAACAATCTGATAGACATCAAACATGAAGTCTTTTCGAAGCACCGGGAGATTTGTGACTTCCCGTACTTTCACGAGAAATTCCTGGCAACCCTGAAATGAAGGACCGTCGGTGAGCACGGACAGGCACGTGGCTCCTCCGGCTTCATAGGCACGGGCTAGAGCAGGTGGATCAAAAACTTCTCTGATGATGCCTTTTGAAGGGCTCGCTTTCTTGATTTCCGCGACTAAGGCGAATTGACCCTTTTCAATTTTCGACCGAAGGCTTTGCGCGAACGGGCGGACGGGCGGCGCGTTTCTCGCGCGGTTTTCCAGGTCGCCCAATGGTACGGAAATTTTCGAGGCGGCAATTTCGTCTCTTTTGTATCGGGCGATGTGCCCCAATATTCCATCGGACGCGGTATTGGATACGAGCACCAACTTGGCCAATGCCGCATGAGCGGCGCCACTATCGATTGCACGCTGTGCGCGCTCAACACCATCTCGCAATGACGTGGATTTATCAGCAATGACCAAGGCGGCTGCCGCGTTCAAGCAGACTATATCGCGATAGGCACCATGCACTCCGTTAAGTAATTGCCGGATCGCCTCCGCATTTTGTTGGGCATTCCCCCCCAGCAATTTATCCATGCTGTGTAACGGCAACCCGGCGTCCGCCGGGTTTATTGCGAAGCGCCGGATGGTGGTGCCGTTGAGCTCGACGACAAAACTTGGTCCGGTTACGGTCAGCTCGTCCAGACCATCGGCGCTGTGAACAACCCAAGCGCGTTCTGATCCCAGCGTTTGCAGAGCTTGGGCAAAAGGCTCGAGCCATTTTTCGGCAAACACGCCAAGAAGCTGGCGTTTGACAAGGGCGGGGTTGCACAAAGGACCAAGCAAATTGAAAAGTGTACGAAAACCCAGTTGTTGCCTGACAGCGGCGACGTGTTTCAGAGCTTGATGATGCGCTGGCGCGAACATGAATCCGATTCCGGCCTCTGCAATGCACCTCGCAACGTGTGCTGGCGTCAGGTCCAGATTTACACCGAGCGCGATCAGCACGTCGGCTGCACCACTCTTTGAGGACTGCGCCCGATTGCCGTGTTTTGCGATTTTTGCGCCACACGCAGCAGCAACAATTGCGGCACATGTTGAAATGTTCAACGTTCCCAAACCATCACCGCCGGTGCCAACCATGTCGATTGCATCAGTGTGGCCTTCAACGGGAATCATCCGTGCACGTAATATTTTTGCTGCGGCAGCAATCTCGTCAATCGTCTCGCCGCGCATATGGAGGGCAGTGGCAAAAGAGGCAATCTGAGCATCACTCGTGCCGCCGGACATTATGATGTCAAACGCCTCCATTGCCTCCTGAGGTGTCAGAACGCTGCCGGATGCGGCTTTTGTAAGGTAGGTCTTGAATTCTCCGGCGCTCATGCGGCGCGCGCCAGGTCCAAAAAATTCCGCAACAACGCATGGCCGTGTTCAGTGGCTATACTTTCCGGATGAAACTGGACACCATGAACGGGGTGTTCGCGGTGCGAAATGCCCATGATAACGCCATCTTCGGTTTCAGCGGTGATTGTAAGTTCATTGGGAAGTGTTGAACGATCTACTACAAGTGAGTGGTAGCGTGTGGCCTGAAAGCGCTCTGGAAGGTTGCGAAACACTCCGGCGCCCGTATTACGAATTGTACTGACCTTTCCATGCATAGGCGCGCCGGCACGGATGACCTTTCCGCCGTAGACTTGACCTATAGATTGATGACCCAGGCATACCCCCAGGATTGGGGTAGCTTCACCGGCACGTCTGATCAGATCCATGCAAATTCCAGCCTTGTCTGGATCACATGGCCCGGGTGAAAGCACCACCGCCTTGGGCTTCCTGGACATGGCTTGATCTACCGTAATTTCGTCATTTCTAAAGACTTCGACCGTGGCGCCGAGCTGGCCCAAATAGTGAACCAGGTTCCACGTAAAGCTGTCGTAGTTATCGATCAACAAAATCATATTTTCTTGCCCGGTGGGGTGGGTTTCCCGGGGGGAGATAAACACAACTAACAGGGGTTGATAAGCCTTAGGTTGGCAATTGTTCTTGAAAATCCGGCTAGACAGGCCAGCCTCGACGCGCGAAGAGTTGGGTTCCTCCGAAAATATTTGGTGTGCGCCGATGCTGAAAGGACTACTGGGAGTTATTGCCGGGGTGACTGTCGGCATTGTTACGGTTTTCATTGCCGAGTCAGCGGGACATCTCATGTGGCCTCCACCCCTTGGTATTGACATGAACGATCCTGAGGCATTGAAAGAATTGATGCGGATTATCCCCTTTGAAGCAAAGCTCGCCGTGTTGATCGCTTGGGGTTTTGGTACTTTTTCCGGCAGTGCAGTGGCGATCAATGTGTCTGCGCGGGCGAGTTGGCCTGGTTGGCTGACAGCTTTCATTCTTTTCGGGCTGGCGTTGTGGACTATGACCTTCATTCCCCATCCGGATTGGATGTTGTTTGGCGCCACATGTATCACTCTCGTGTCTGCGATTGCAGCAGCCTTTATCTGGGCCCAAGATTAGCAAAGTAAAATCATACCTTCATTATTTGCAAAAGGAGAAGAGCATGCAAAAGCGATTGAAATTTTATATCGATGGGAAGTGGGTTGATCCCGCCATTCCAAAGTCCCTCGACGTCATCAATCCTGCGACTGAAGAACCCATTGGTCAAATTAGCCTGGGTTCGAAGGCCGATGTTGATTTGGCCGTGAAAGCCGCAAAGCGCGCATTCGAGACTTATTCGCGCACCACCCGAGACGAGCGTTTGGCGCTTCTGCAAAAAGTGCTCGACGTGTATCAACGCCGTTATGGTGAATTCGTGGAAACGATATCGCTGGAAATGGGTGCTCCGCTGGCCTTGTCCAAAGCCGCCCAAGCCGCAACGGGTGTCGCGCACTTGATGCAAACAATGAAAATCCTCAAGGATTTTGAATTCGAGATAGTGCGGGGGACTACTGGAGTTGTTTATGAAGCTGTCGGTGTTTGTGGACTCATCACGCCGTGGAATTGGCCCTTAAACCAGATCATGTGCAAAGTAGCACCGGCATTGGCTGCTGGCTGTACAATGGTCTTGAAACCTTCGGAAGTCGCCCCACTCAATGCAATGCTTGTTGCCGATGTTCTGCACGAAGCCGGCGTGCCGGCTGGTGTGTTTAACCTGGTGAATGGAGACGGTCCGACGGTTGGTAACGCTATGTCGTCACATCCTGACATCGACATGATGTCGTTTACTGGTTCTACGCGCGCTGGCGTTGCGGTTGCCAAAGCGTCGGCAGACACTGTCAAACGCGTGACCCAGGAACTGGGCGGCAAGTCCGCTAATATCGTCCTGGACGATGCGGACCTCAAGAAGGCTGTGGTCGGGGGCGTCATCAATTGCTTTACCAACTCCGGGCAATCGTGCAACGCCCCGACGAGAATGTTTGTCCCGCGTGGTAAACACGATGAAGCGGCTGGGATTGCAAAGGCCACTGCGGAAGGGATCAAAGTCGGAGATCCGTTTGCCGAAACAACCAAGCTCGGCCCAGTCGTCAGCGAAGTGCAATTCAACAAGATACAGAGTCTGATCAAAGCTGGCATTGACGAGGGCGCCACTCTCGTGACGGGTGGGCTTGGCCGGCCCGAAGGTCTCAATCGTGGCTACTATGTTCGCCCAACGGTTTTCGCCAACGTTCGCAATGACATGACGATTGCGCGTGAGGAAATCTTTGGACCAGTGCTCACGATATTGCCCTATGACAGTGAAGACGAAGCGATACGCATGGCAAATGATACGCCTTATGGATTGTCCGGATACGTACAATCAGGAAATATCGAACACGCTCGAAAAGTAGCGTCACGGCTGCGTACCGGGAACGTGCACTTGAATGGCGCGGGTGCGGACTTCAATGCACCTTTCGGAGGGTACAAACAATCTGGAACCGGCCGCGAGTGGGGCGAGCACGGCTTCAAGGAATTCCTGGAGGTCAAGGCGGTACTCGGCTATCAGCCTGCGTAACGTTTGAATTGCCAAGTGGTGGGGCCACTCCGGTGGCCCCTTTTTTATGTGTTGATTCTATCGGCCGATGGCCGCTGTGCATCTTCTGCCGCCCGAAATAACGCTGCGGACTTTTGGACAGTTTCCATGTATTCGGCATCTGGATCGCTGTCGGCCACCACGCCTCCGCCGGCCTGGACGTACATCACCCCATCTTTCACGATCGCTGTTCGCAATGCGATGCAAGTATCCATCGAACCGTTTGCGGAGAAATATCCAACTGCACCGCCATAGATGCCGCGCTTTTCTTTTTCCAGCTCATCTATGATTTCAAGTGCGCGGATTTTTGGCGCACCACTTGTTGTTCCGTTGGGAAACCCTGCAATCAATGCATCCAAGGCATCCTTGTCTGGGCGCAGAAGGCCTTCAACATTGGAAACGATGTGTTGCACGTGGCTGTATTTTTCGATGACAAACTGTTCCGTCACTTTCACCGAGCCCGTCGTCGCCACACGCCCAACATCGTTTCTGCCCAGATCGAGAAGCATCAAGTGCTCTGCACGCTCCTTTGGGTCCGCCAGCAGTTTCTCGGCGAGACGCTTGTCCTCGGCTGGGGTGTCACCGCGCTTGATTGTTCCGGCGATGGGCCGGATCGTTACCGTCCCATCCCGGGTGCGCACCAATATTTCCGGGCTAGACCCCACAACCGAGAATCCAGGATAGTTCAAGTAGTACAAGAAAGGCGAAGGATTGAGCCTACGAAGCGCGCGATAAAGCTGGAATGGCGGAAGTTTGAATGATCGCCGGAACCGCTGGCTTGGAACCACTTGAAAGATATCACCCGCGTATATGTACTCCTTCGCTCTTCTAACAATTTCCAGGTATTCGGCCTTCGAGGTGTTGGAATGAGGCGCGCCAACGTCTTGCGTCCCGGCGTCGTGCGCTTCATCGAGCGGCCGCGCACGCGCAAAATCAACTGCGACAGCTGACAATCGCTCACATGCGTGGTCATACGCCTCGCGCGCCAACCGCTTGGACGATGGAAACACCGGTGTGGCAATCGTGATGCTTGCTTTGACCGCGTCAAAAATTGCTACAATTGTCGGGCGAACCAGAATTGCATCAGGCAATCCCAAAGGATCGGGTTTTGCTGCAGGCAGGCGCTCCATCAGCCGCACCATGTCGTGCCCAAGATAGCCAAAGAGGCCTGAGGCCATGGGTGGAAGCCCCTGAGGCAATTCCAGGCGTGTGCGCGTCAACAAGTTTCGCAGCGACACCAGTGGCGGAGTATCCTGTGCGGTGAACCGCTCAGGGAATTGATCAGCCTGCTCGTTGAGTTCAGCTACGGTGCCGTTGCAGCGCCAAATGATGTCTGGTTTCAAGCCGATGATAGAGTAGCGCCCTCGTGTTTCACCGCCTTGAACACTTTCAAGCAGAAACGCGTAGGGAGCCTCCATTCCCAATTTCATGAAAGCGGAAACCGGCGTGTCGAGGTCAGCGACCAGCGTGCGTCCGATGATTTGCGGGGTTCCGGAGTCGTAGACGGTCTTGAACGGTTCAAAACGCGGCGAGAAATCCGTCATTCGTTATTATGAAACGCTTGAAATCGCTTCTCGTCGATGCTTGCACCAATTTCCTGACGAACACCGTTTTCAAACTGTTCGACAACGTCGCCTACAAAACTTTGCAATAGTTGCTGGGTGTAGGCCGCGCGCATCGGTGCGTCTGCGGCTTCGTTCTGGAAAAGTATTGCGGTCACTTGCCCGACGATCAGGCCTTGACCAAGTGCGACCGTTCCCGAAAAGAAGTCACCCTTTTTTGTATTCGACGCAGTGGTTACGGTTTTTTCGGAAAATGTAGGTGACTTCCCGTAGCGGGGCATCGGATCGGACGTGACCAAAGGCACACCCAGCGAGGCTGCAATTGACGACATGCGCTCTCCCTTTTCGCCCCGTTTGACCAGTGCGGCGGCAAACGCTTTTAAGCGCATGCTGACGTGTTCGTCGCGCCAATCTGAAAGTGCCTGGGTTCGAATGGAGTCAAAGGGTTTTTTCGTACGCGGTGCAATCTTGTCGATGCGGAACTCATAATATGTTCCCTCTTCGGTCTGGTATAACTCGGGGTCAGTTCCGGCATCGGCCGCAAATATCTGTTGCAGAAAATCTCCTCCCGGCAGCCCTTCGATCAGCGTTCCGCTCAAATCCGTGCCTTCAGAAGTCACTGCCACAGAGCGAATGGGAAGCTTGTGGGTCACGGCGGCTTCTTCAAGCGTGGCGCCTGTTCCCAATGTGTCTTCAAGCTTGTTCGTCAAATCGGAGAGCGCGTCTTTTGCGCGGCTATCATAAATGCGTTTGTGTATCTCATCGCGAACTTCGTCTAGCGATTTACTTGTTCCGGGCGTTGCGGAGATGGCGCGTATGATGACCCACCCGAACGCCCCTTTTACGGGGTCGCTGATTGTGGCCAGCGGTAATTCGAATGCGATGGCCGGTATGGCTGTGTCCGTCTTGCTTACTTCACCTAATTTGATATCGGCAGGGCCAAATCCTTCGGCTTTGGCGATTGCTTCAAATGACGCCCCGGCATCCAGCTTTGCCTTTGCGTCCCGCGCGCCTTTTTCGGTCTTGAATTTGATTTGTTCAAGTACCCGCTTTTCGGGCGTTTCATAAATGCGACGGTTGGCTTCGTAGGCTTTGACGATTTCCTGCTCTGTAACTTTTACAGATGACGCTACATCTTCAAGGCGCGCTGAAACGAAGACGACTGAGCGCAACTCGGGCGTTGAATAGCGGGCATCGGCAAGACCGTTATAATATTTGCGGAGCTCGGCTTCTGAGGGGTCCTTGATCTCGCCTGTGCGGGCCTGATCGATTTGCACGTACTCAACAATCCGGCGCTCGAGCCGAAAACGGTTTAGCGCGTTTTCCAATCCGGAGGGCAATGCCGCTCCTGCTGCAACGGATCTCAACACCTGATTGCGGATCAAGTCTGCAGTGATCAGGTCGATAAACTCGCCCTGAGACATGTCGTTGGTGCGCGCAAGTTGAATTAACGCATCGGGGTTCAGTTTGCCCTTACTGTCCACCATGCCTTGAATTGGGCGAAGCGCTTCAACAATCTGGCCGGACGAAACACTCAGGCCCATTGCCCGGGACTTTTGCAGGATCGCCAGTTTATTCACCAAACGATCCAAAGCAACGCGATCCAAGCCTTCGGTTTTTGCCTGTTGGGTTGACATTTCTGATCCGGTCGAGCGGGACATTTGACCAATGAAGCGCGAAAAGTCGCGCTGGAACCGTTCGGGCGTAATATCTTCTCCACCAACTTCGGCAACTCTTGGTTGCTCAGTCAAATTGAGCATGTCCGTTACGCCCCACATTCCGAAACTGCCAACCAGCACAAAAATCATGAGGGCGGCGAACCACCCTTTGGTCGAATTGCGTAGTGTTTCTAACATGGTAGCGAGAGAGCCAGATTTGGGAATTTAAGCGGAGAGTTCAGCGACGTTTTGTGCTGGAGTTGGCCAGGCCACCGTTCCAACACATTACGAAGCGGCGGCGGATACTAGGGGGGGCGCCAAACCTGGGCAAGGGTGTGCCCGGACCTTGACCTGAGGCATCATGGCAGCTTTTGTGGCAGCGGGGAGTTAAACCCCTTGGAAAGAGACCATGCAACTTATCACCGGCAACTGGAAAATGAACGGTCTGAAGTCCTCGCTCAAGGAAATCGAGTCCTTGGTGAGTGGGTTGCGGGGACGGACCCGTTTGCCCGAAATCCTCGTTTGTCCGCCAGCTACATTGCTGCAATCACTCGGCCCTGTGATTGCGGGCAGTCCAATCAAGCTTGGGGGGCAAGCTTGCCATGCCAAGGTGAGCGGTGCCCACACGGGTGACATAAGTGCTGAAATGTTGAAAGACTCCGGAGTGTCCTACGTGCTCGCCGGTCATTCTGAGAGACGGACCGATCACAAAGAAACGTCTTCGGATGTTGCCGCGCAGGTTGCTGCGGCACGGCGCGCGGGGCTTTGTGCAATCGTATGCATTGGGGAAAGTGAGGCGCAGAAGGACGAAGGCGGCACCGAGCGAATTCTAGCTGAACAAATTCAATCGAGCATAACTGCGGATTCTTTGACGCCAGAGACTGCGTTTGCCTATGAGCCCATTTGGGCGATTGGAACCGGGAAAACTGCGTCGTTGAATGATATTGATCGCACCCATTCGTTTATCCGGGCGCGGCTTGAAGAGCGTTTTGGCCCTCGAGGCAAAAGCGTTCGACTATTGTATGGTGGGTCGGTCAAGCCGTCCAACGCAGGCGAAATATTGAATTTGGCATCAGTTGATGGTGTTTTGGTCGGTGGTGCAAGCTTGAAAGCAGATGAATTCTTGGCCATTATCGATGGAAGTCGTGGTTAGAGAATCAAACCGGTTCTTGCGGCGCGCCGTTTCCGGAAAATTGTCATGAAAAATGCGCCGTTGATGCGCACTATCGTTGTGCTTCTTGTGGTTTTGGCCATAGCGAGTTGTGCAACCGAGCCCACGCCAAAGTTGGGCCGCTACAAAGTTGGCACTCCGTACCAAATTGGCGGTGTCTGGTACTATCCCAAAGAAGAGGCTTTTTACGATGAGACAGGGGTGGCGTCCTGGTATGGTTCCGACTTTCATGGCAAGGCGACGGCGAATGGCGAGCGCTATGACATGAATACACTGACAGCGGCGCATCGCACCTTGCCGTTGCCCAGTGTTGTTCGGGTAACCAATCTGGACAATGGCCGCTCGCTCCGGCTGAGAGTGAATGACCGCGGACCCTATGCGCACGGACGCATTATTGACGTCTCAAGCAGGGCGTCTGAACTGTTGGGGTTTCAGAACCGGGGCACTGCGCGTGTGCGCGTGCAATACGAAGGCAGAGGCGTCGTAGGGGCGATGGCGCCTGCAGATGACGACGATATTTCATCAGTCAAGCTGGGCGATGTTCGCGCCGCGCCGCGCAGTCAAGTCGCAAGCACCCCGCTTGCGCCGCCACCTGGAGCGTCGGCCTCGAACCCAATTGTGGTGGATGCCGGGCCAGCCATCATCTCCCAACCTGGGATTGCAGCGAACGCAAATGTGGTTGAAACCGATGGCGTGGTTACGACAGTTTCTGTGCCCACGAGTACCCAATTGTGGGTCCAGGTTGGCGCCTTTGTCACGCGAGGAAACGCCGACCGGCTTTCCCGGATGCTTGCCAGTGTCGGTCCGTCTCAAGTGTCCAGAATCCTGCAGAATGGGCGGCCACTTCATCGCGTCAGGTTTGGTCCGTTTGGAAAGGTTGAAGAGGCCGACTTGATGTTGGACAAAGTGATCAGTTCAGGCCAGAACGGCGCTCAGATCATAGTAGAGTAGGTCAAAATGCGATTGATATTTGTCTTGTTGGCTTCGTTCTTGTTCAGCCTTTCAAGCGCGCTTGCGCAATCGGCTGCTGATCCTGTCAACGACGTTCCAACTGCGGCGCCTTTTGCGCTGATGATGGACTTTGAAACGGGCGCTGTTTTGTTTTCCAAGAATGGCGACGCGCCGATGGCTCCTGCTTCGATGGCGAAGCTGATGACTGTGGCCATCCTGTTCGAAAAGCTCAAGCACAACGAACTTCGTCTTGACGATACGTTCACTGTGACGGAGCGGGCTTGGCGTCTTTCGGTTGCGGGCAAAAATGAATCTTCGAAAATGTTTGTGAGCATTGGGTCGCAAATTCGTGTTGAAGATTTGCTGCGGGGGATCATCATCCAATCGGGCAATGATGCTTGCACAGTGGTTGCAGAACACTTTGCGGGCAGTGAAGAAGCCTTTTCGGATTTGATGAATGCAGAGGCAAAGAAAATTGGATTGAAAAATTCAGTTTTCAAGAACGCCAGCGGCCTGCCGCATCCGGACATGCACGTCACATCACGTGATCTTGCACTGCTCGCAGCTTACATCATCCGGGAGTTTCCCCAGTACTATCGCATGTTTGCGGAACGGGAGTTTACCTGGAATGGCATCAAACAAGGCAATCGAAATCTGCTGCTCGGATCCTATGTTGGGGCTGACGGGTTAAAGACCGGCCACACTGCGGCTTCGGGATATGGCATGGTTGCATCGGCACAGCGTGAAGGCCGTCGTCTGATCCTGGTCGTCAACGGGTTGGCAAGCGAGGCCGGGCGGGTTGCTGAAACAAAAAGACTGTTGGACATTGGGTTTCGTGAGTTTCGCGTATACGCATTGCTCAAACCAGAATCAAGCGTCGGTGAAGTCGAAGTCTGGTCGGGAGAGGAGTCCAAAGTGTCTCTGGTCGTCCAAAAGCCAGTTACGCTTTTGCTTCGTAGAACCCAACGCGACGCACTCAAAGTGGTGTTGACGTATGACACACCGGTTCTGGCTCCCGTCGTAAAAGGGCAAGTCATCGGCAAGCTAACCATTACGGCACCGGGCATCGAAAGCTTGAGCGCCACCGTACATGCTGGCGCCAATGTGGACTCCGGCGGGTTGATGACCAAAATGAAATTGGGTTTGCAGGAGCTCTTCTCCAGCGAGCGTGAACCCACACAAGTGAGCGAACAATTGACGCTTCCGGAGTCTCAGACTGCGGAAACCGCTGGTCCATGATCAAGGGCCGCTTCATCACTTTTGAAGGCGGTGAGGGTACGGGTAAATCGACTCAAGTAAAGTTGCTGGCGAGCTATCTTTCGCAGTCCGGCGCAGATGTTATTCAGACACGAGAGCCTGGAGGTTCGCCGTCAGCCGAAGAGATCAGGGCGCTGCTTGTGACGGGAGCGGCTGATCGTTGGTCACCGCTGGCTGAAACGCTCTTGTTCTATGCGGCAAGAGTGGAACATTGGCGCCAGATCATTGAGCCGTCGATTGCGCGCGGGGCGCATGTGCTTTGCGACAGGTTTGCGGATTCTACGATTGCTTACCAGGCTTATGCGGGTGGGCTGGATCGCCATATGGTCGAGAAACTTCACCGGTTGGTTATGACGGGCGTGGAGCCGGATTTGACGATCGTTCTGGATCTGCCGGTAGATGAAGGGCTCAATCGCGCGGCATCCCGGCGGGATTCAGAAACTCGATTTGAGCGCAAAGGCCGCGAATTCCACGAGCGGTTGCGTCAGGGATTTTTGGATATCGCACACAGGTTTCCAAACAGGTGCTTTGTTATTGACGCGAGCCAGTCAATTGAGCGCATTCACTCAGCTGTGCTGGCCGCACTTAAATTGCGGCTAAGGGTTGAATAATGGCGCCGCGTCCACGAGCGTTGGAATTGGAACCGGTTCCTGAAAGTGACCGTGAGGGAGAGCTGCCGCACCCACGCGAACAACTCGAACTTTACGGCCACGAAAATGCTTGCCGCGCGTTAGCGCAAGCCGCCCGGTCGGGCCAGCTGCATCATGCCTGGATTATTGCCGGCCCAAAGGGTGTGGGCAAGGCAACGCTTGCCTGGCGATTTGTCAGGTCTCTTTTGGTTCACGGAGCCAAGGACTGCAATGATGAGCTGACAATCGGCGACGACCATCCAGTGCGGCGCCAGATCGCGGCGCTTTCGCATCCGGATTTGATCCTCTTGCGCCGTCCGTGGGATTTTACGCTCAAAAGATTCAAGTCAGACCTCCCAGTTGATGAGGTGCGCAAACTTCGTGGCTTCTTCTCCCGGCATTCATCGTTTGGCGGTGCGCGCATCGCCGTGATCGATTGCGCTGACGATATGAATTCAAATTCGCAAAACGCGCTGCTCAAAATACTTGAGGAGCCCCCCAAGGGCGCGCTTTTACTTTTGATCTCTCACGCACCTGGCGCGCTATTGGCCACAACGCGGTCGCGGTGCCGGATGCTGACGTTGCGCAAGTTGAGCCACGACGCCACGTTGACTGCGGTTGACATGCTCCGGCCAGGCTTGAAGGAAGACGAACGGGAGCTGGTTTCAGCACTTGCAGATGGAGCACCGGGACGTGCGCTCGCGTTTGCGGAGGCGGGCGCCGCCGAGATGTATCGTGATGTCGTTGAACTCTTGGGTGGGCTGCCGCGAATGGACGCTGGCGGAGTGTTTGCCTTTGCCGAGAAGACGGCGAAATTGCCCGCAGAGAACGGAATGCGATTGTTTTCAACGCTTCTCATGCAAGTTGAGGAGCGGCTGTTGCGCGGGGCGTTCGGGGCACAACACACATTGTCCAGTGAACAGGCACTGATGCGTAAGTTGCAGCAGGTGATACCGCTGGAATCCTGGCAGCAGCTTTGGGAGAAATTGCGGCAAGAAACCGGGAGGGCTTACGATCTTAATCTTGATAAAAAGCAGCACATTTTGAATACTCTTTTTGCAATTGAAGCCGCTGCGCAGCACTGAAACGTATGAGTGTGCGAAATCACCCGTGGAAACGATTATGTTCGTCGATAGTCACTGCCACCTGGATTTTCCGGAGTTCGCCCCAGAGCTTGATCAGGTTGTGGACCGGGCCCGAGATGCCGGCGTGGGTACAATATTGACAATCGGCACCCGATTGGACCGGTTTGATGGTGTGCGCGCGATTGCAGAGCGATTTGATCAGATATGGTGCAGCGTCGGGGTTCATCCGCACGAAGCTGCCAGCGAAAAACTGGACGAGCCTGCTGAGTTGATTGAGCGCGCCCAGCATCCGCGTGTAGCAGGCATTGGCGAAGCTGGATTGGACTATTTCTATGAGCACAGCCCCAAGGCCGATCAGATCAGAAATTTCCGGGCGCATATCGCCGCGTCACGGCATACAGGGTTGCCTTTGATTGTGCATGCGCGAGATGCCGATGAAGATTTGTGTACAATATTGGAGGACGAATATTCACGGGGAGCGTTTCCCGGTTTGATTCATTGTTTTTCGTCGACAGCAAAGCTTGCCCAGACGGCGCTGGGTTTGGGACTGTTCATTTCGATTTCCGGCATTATCACCTTCAAAAAGGCCGATGAGCTTCGCAGCATTGTCGCCAATGTACCGCTTGACCGGCTGTTGATCGAAACCGATGCTCCGTATTTGGCACCCATGCCTCATCGCGGCAAACGAAATGAGCCGGCATTTGTGAAGCATATCGCCGAGGCGGTCGCGCGATTGAAAGGCGTAGAGTTAGAAAAACTTGCTGAGCAGACGACAGACAATTTCTTTCGCCTGTTTACAAAAGTCCGGCGGCCTCAATGAATTCGATGAAAGTCACGGTTTTGGGCAGCGGGTCTTCCGGCGGCGTGCCGCGCATCGGCGGCGTGGGGGGCGGTGGAGACTGGGGCGCGTGCGACCCGCTTGAGCCCAAGAATAGACGACGGCGCTGTTCGATACTGGTCGAGAAAGGAGCCACAAAGATTCTTGTCGATTGCAGCCCGGACATGCGCGAACAACTTATAGACGCGCGCGTTAGCACTCTAGAGGCCGTACTCATCACGCACGACCATGCCGACCAATCGCACGGCATTGATGACTTGCGCATGGTGGCCCAGAATATGATGCGCCGTGTCGATGTTTACGCGGCTGAAGAAACGCTCAATGTCCTGATGGCCCGCTTTTCGTATTGTTTTCGTGACGGCGAAAAAAATTCGTATCCCGCAATTCTTGAGCATCACACTATCGAAAAGCCATTTCGAGAGTTTTCCATTGGAGCAGGGCCACAGTCGATTTCTGTTTTGGCCTTTGATCAAGATCACGGCACCATGACCAGCCAAGGGTTTCGCTTTGGCTCCATCGCCTATTCCTCCGATGTCGTAAATTTGGACGAGCATGCGTTTGAAGTTTTATCGGGTGTGGAATGCTGGATTGTTGATGCACTGCGATACAAGCCCCACCCAACGCATGCCCATGTTGAAAAAACACTGTCCTGGATCGACAGGGTGAAGCCCAAACGTGCTATTTTAACTAACCTGCACATCGATTTGGACTACCAGTCACTTAGAAAATCGCTTCCTGATTGTGTGGAGCCTGCCTTCGACGGAATGGTGATCCACCTGTGACACCGAAGAGACTTAGGATTGGAATCCATGCAATCACGCATCAAACAACTGTTTCGGAATTGAATATCGCGCATAAACTATAGTGGGGCGAGATTTTTCCGTTTGATTGTGTTGGCGTTCTCTGGGATAGAATTGTGGTTGGGGGCGCTTGGACAGGCTAGGCGCATGTTATTTTGTTGTTGGGGATCAACGGGGGAACTCGCGGCCGGTCTTGGAGTTGTGTCTAGACACAGTTCTACAGGCGCGGACTGCGGTGCATTCATCATAAAACACGCACCAGGTTCCGAGCAGGCGGTTGTTCGTGTATTGTGGATTGGGTGGCTCTTGAGTGTGAATGAGGGCTCGCTTTGTTTGATCAGGCTCAAAAGTTTAGTCCGGTGTCCGGACGTGTGACGGGAAGGCATTTGGTATGGAACGTGTAACAGTCAACAAGGGTAGTGGGATGACTATGGCGCGTGTGACCGCGGCAGCGGGTCTGGTGTTTGGTTTGGCCTTGATGGCAACGGCAAGTTGGGCGCAACCCGCTCCGCCGCCTGCGCCGGGTGGCGCGGCCGCTCCTGCGGCGGCACCAGCTCAACCGGGGGCGCCAGCC
Source organism: Alphaproteobacteria bacterium (assembly GCA_034440175.1). Taxonomy (GTDB): domain Bacteria; phylum Pseudomonadota; class Alphaproteobacteria; order Micropepsales; family Micropepsaceae; genus SZUA-430. Next base: position 1,370 of record JAWXBO010000174.1, on the reverse strand, counting down.
ACCGATCCAGCGGCTGAGCCTGCACCGCCAGTCATTGGGCCGGATGGGTTGCCGGTTGCACCGGCAGTTGATCCTGCTGCAGTGCCCCCACCGGTACCGCCGGTTGAGGAAGCGAAGCCCGAAGATATCACTCCCATCACGATGTTCCTCAAGGCATCGATCGTCGTTCAGGCAGTGATGACTTTGTTGTTGCTGTGGTCGGTCGTTACCTGGGCGCTGATGATTTCCAAATTGACGTTCTTTTCGGGTCTCAGCGGGCGCACAAATCGCGTGCTTCAGGTTTTCCGCAGCGCCAGTTCGGTCGCCGATGCGGCAAAGAACGCCAAGGCTTTTCGTGACAATCCATTTGGGCGCATGTTGATTGCGGCGGGCGACGAGATTGCCAGCGGCAAGAAAGGCGGCGTCTCGGGACGCGTTTCGCAAAGAATGGGTATCGTTCAAGCCGAAGTGGGCGAAGAACTTTCCGCCGGCATGGGCATTTTTGCGACGGTTGGATCGATTGCTGCCTTCGTCGGTTTGTTCGGCACGGTTTGGGGTATCATGAACTCGTTCATTGGCATCGCACAAACCCAGACGACAAACCTTGCGGTCGTCGCACCGGGTATTGCCGAAGCTTTGTTTGCGACGGGAATCGGCTTGTTTGCGGCGGTGCCTGCTGTTATTTTCTACAACATGTTTGCGCGGCGCATCGGTGCCTATCAAACACGTATGGACAATTTCAGCAGCGAAATACTGGTTCGAGTTGCTCGCGAATTTGAGGCCTAAAAAATCATGGCTGGCAGACGCGGCAAGCGATACGACGATAATAGCCAGATCAATGTGACACCCTTTGTGGATGTCATGCTGGTGCTGCTGATTATCTTCATGGTTGCCGCGCCGTTGGCCAGCGTGAATGTCAAAGTCGAATTGCCGCCTTCCCTTTCAAAGCCCACGAAAATCAAAGGCCCGATCTATGTGTCTTTGCAGGTTAGCGGCAAAGTCTACATCGGCGACAACCAGGTCTCGTTTAATGACTTCCCGGCGCGTCTGACTGCGGCGGCGAATAAGGATTACAACCGGCGCATCTATATCCGCGCCGACAAAACCGTGCAGTACAAGGAAGTCATGCGGGTTATGAATCTTATCCAGGACACTGGTTTCTACCAGATCGCCCTGGTGGCAGAGGACCGCATAGATTCATCGGGTTCATAGTGGTCAAGGGTCGGGTAAAGCACCGCCATGGATAGGCGCTCGGTCTACATAACGATAATTGTGTCGGTGCTTCTGCATATCGGCATTTTGTATTACGTCGCTGCGACGTGGGGAATCGTTCCGTCGATTTTCGAAGAGCCGGTGGACGAGATTCTGGCGATTGTTCCGCCTATCCCGTT
>JAWXBO010000173.1:0-2534 GCA_034440175.1 Alphaproteobacteria bacterium | reverse complement strand
GCGCTCCCAGGCATGATCACCATCTTCATCCCCCAACAGCTGCGCAACTACACCTCTGGCGCCACCACCGCGACTGCAATCGGCAAAACCGTCGACGAGCTGCTCGCCGCCCTCGACGCGCGCTACCCAGGCCTGCGCTTCCGCGTGGTCGACGAACAAGGGCGCATACGGAAGCACATGCGGATATTCGTGGACGGGGAGCGGGTGATGGAAGTCGGAACAAAAGTTGGGGCCAGGGGCGAGGTGCATATTTTTGGGGCGTTGAGTGGGGGGTAACGGGAGAAGTTGCTGGGGCTTGCTGGCGTGGGCTTGATGTTGCCCGGGACCGCATTTGCCGGCACAGGAGATGCGATTGTGTTGACGTGACGGCAGCGTCGAGCATGTCAGCGGCCGGAACTGCCGGCAGCCGGCAGTTCCGGTCATTGGAAAGGTGCAGCTGGCTTACTTGCGGCGCATGAACCAAAACCCAGCGGCGCCGACAACGGCCAGTGCTGCAACAATTCCGAGAACTGCGCCCATGCCCATCCCGCCGCCGGAAGCTGGTGCATCTGCGGCAGGCTCGGGTGTGATGGCGGGCGTTTCGGCTGGCACGTCTGGCGGCGGAGGAAGTTCAGGCGCTGGCGGCTGATCCGGCGCAACCTCAGGCGGTGTGGGTTCAGCAGGAATGGCGGGAGGAGGTGTTGGATCAGGTTCCGGAGGCGCCATGTTGGCGACGGCGAATGAGCCATCCGGCAGGTCCATCGCTGCACTCGCAACGCCTGGACTCATGAGGGCGAGCCCGAGCGCAACACCACACACTGCACGCGTCAATTTCATCATTGTCAATTCTCCAGGTGAATCTCCGACTGATCTGCTCAAGGTAGTGCGAATGCGCCCAATTCACAAATTTTGCTTTTTACTTCGCCGCCCGGCCTTCAGAGTCAGGCCACTTTGAGTTCACGCACTGATCCGAAGCGCCAGACACGGAAGCGGACGAATTCCCAGACTGCGCGGCCACCCAGCTTGATGAACTTCGATTCGGGATGAAGGCCGATAGCCTTGCCGATCATGGCGACGGCGCGCTCGACATGGCTGCGGCGGTAGTGCCTGAACATCGATGACTGATAGGCGAGATTGCAGGCATCGCGGTCGTATTTGATTTCGTGTTCGCGGTGGGCCGGTACGTTGGCGCAATAATAAGCGGTAGCAAGTTCGTCGTCTTCGGATTCAGAGACGCGGGTTTTAGCGATCCAAAGGCGGCGCCAGAAACCGGGTTTCGCTTCAGACTGCGTGTCCATCAAATCGAGAAACAAACGATAATGCGCGAATTCGTCGGCGGCGACCAATCCCGCGATCTGTTTCAGGACCGGTTCTTCGGCCGCGTCACGAATGGCTGTGTAGCCCGAAGAGGTGCCGCACTCCACGACACAACGTGCGATCAACTCTCCGATGCGGCTGCCACGAACGGAGCCGTCTGCGTTTTCGAAGTGAGGAGGATGATAGGCCTTGCGAAAGCGCGCGAATGAGTCTTTGAAATTGAAAGTGGGGTCGGCGAGTTCGGCCCAGAGGCCCAGAGCCGCGCCATGCTGGACTTCCTCGGCGCCCCAACGGTCGAGAATTGCCATGACCTGAGGCTGATTGTGAAATACTTTGCGCAAATATTCGACGTAGTCGGTTGCGTTGTATTCAACGAGCGACGCCGCCTTCATCAACTTGACCAAATTTGGATCAAGCTTTGAGCGGTCGAATTTTTCCCAGGCGATTGTGTCGAGTGTCCAATGGTCGCGCATTGCGGCCTTCCCACGTTTAGTGCTTACCCACGCGCCGGTTGAGCCCCGGCCTTTGAAAATTATATAGCAAGAAATTTGAGCCCTGCCTATGGGCCGAATGGTTCAGAAATCACTGCCTTTTGTGTTGGTAAGGGGACGTTGGCTCTAACCCAATGCCGCGCGCAATTCACGCAGGCCGTCAAGCTGGCCCTGGGCCCTATGGCGGGTCGCGTCATCCTTGGCATCTGTGACGTCTTCCTCGGCGTCTTTGATGCGTTGACTTAGGGTGCCGTCGAGTTCGGCCATGGGCATCGCCTCTTCAGCCAAGACCGTCAAGCCTTGCAGCGTGACTTCGGCAAAGCCGCCGCGGACGAAGAATTTCTCGGCCGGCTTGCCTTGGTTGAAGATCGTCAGCACGCCGGGCTTGAGCGTTGTCATGAGCGGCGCGTGGTTTGCGAACACTCCGAAGCCGCCCTCCGAGCCGGGCACGTCGACTTGATCGACTTCGGCTGAGATCAGCAGGCGTTCGGGGCTTACCAAATCGAAATGCAACTTCGCCATCGGTGCTATGCCGCTTCGGCCGCGAGGCGTTCGGCCTTCTTGACGGCTTCTTCGATGGTGCCAACCATGAGGAAGGCCTGTTCCGGCAAGTGGTCGTAGTCGCCGCGGCAGAGGCCGTCGAAGCCTTTGATCGTGTCGGCGACGTCGACGAAGACGCCGGGGGTGTTGGTGAAGATTTCGGCGACGTGGAAAGGCTGCGAGAGGAAGCGTTCGATCTTGCGGGCG
>JAWXBO010000172.1:0-47294 GCA_034440175.1 Alphaproteobacteria bacterium | reverse complement strand
GAACATGACGAAGACGCGATCCGCACCGCCGACTACGTGATCGATATGGGGCCGGGCGCCGGCATTCATGGCGGCGAGATTGTAGCCGAAGGCACTCCTGACGAGGTGATGCAAAATCCGGCAAGCCTGACTGGGCAATATCTTGTCGGCTTACGCCAGATTCCTGTGCCGACTGTGCGGCGTCCCGGAAATGGCAAATCGGTCAAAGTCGTCGGCGCACGCGGAAATAATTTGCGCAATGTCAGCGCCGAAATACCGCTTGGCACATTTACCTGCATCACCGGCGTTTCCGGCGGCGGCAAGTCCACGCTGGTCATCGAAACACTTTACAAAATGGCGGCGCGCAGGCTGAATGGCGCACGGGAAAATCCGGCGCCCCACGACAAGATCGAAGGCTTGCAGCACCTCGACAAGGTCATAGATATCGATCAATCGCCAATCGGGCGCACGCCGCGTTCCAATCCCGCGACCTATACCGGCGCCTTCACGCACATCCGCGACTGGTTTTCAGGGTTACCAGAAGCCAAGGTGCGCGGATATGGCCCCGGCCGCTTTTCCTTCAACGTCAAGGGCGGGCGCTGCGAGGCTTGTCAGGGCGACGGCGTCATCAAAATTGAAATGCACTTTTTGCCCGACGTCTATGTGCAGTGCGATATCTGCAAGGGCGAACGCTATAATCGCGAAACGCTTGACGTCAAATTCAAGGACAAGTCGATTGCCGATGTGTTGAACCTGACGGTCGAAGATGCGGCCACATTCTTCCAGGCGGTACCCAGCATTCGCGAAAAGATGGAAACACTGAAACGTGTCGGCCTGAGCTATATCAAAGTCGGTCAACAGGCGACGACATTGTCGGGCGGGGAAGCCCAACGCGTAAAATTGTCAAAAGAGCTGTCGCGCCGGTCGACGGGCCGGACGCTCTACATTCTGGATGAACCAACGACCGGTTTGCATTTCGACGACGTGCGCAAATTGCTGGATGTGCTGCACGAACTTGTCACCCAGGGCAATTCGGTGGTGGTCATTGAGCACAACCTTGAAGTGATCAAAACCGCCGACTGGCTCATTGATCTGGGACCTGAGGGCGGCGACGGCGGCGGTGAAATTGTGGCATCCGGCACGCCGGAAGATGTCGCCAAAGTCGCGCGCTCATACACCGGCCAGTTCCTGAAACCATTGCTAAAGCGCCAGAGTCTGCGAGCCGAGCTGACGCAGAAACCCAAGCCCAGGAAGGCGCGAGCGGGCTAAACAGAAATGAGGCTGACATTCCAGTGATGAATGGCATACGTTCCTATCGCATGCAGCTATGAGGGGCACCGCGAAGTGAAACTTTCACGCCGGCAGGCCTTGATGCTGGCAACGGCCCATTTCTGTGTTGCCTGGAGCGGATCGTACGCTGTTGCCGCCGAGAATGTCGGTACGCTCGAAGAACTGTCGAATGAAGTTTGGGGCACGCCCGTGGGTGCCCCGCGCATTGCGCTCGACGAGGATGGCGCGATTTTCAAGAATGAAAAGCTTGAGACCGGCGATGACAGTGCGGCAAGCGTGCGCTTCATCGACAAGTCGCAACTGACCTTGGGTGCCAATGCCCACATGGTCATCGATGACTATGTCTATGCGGGCGCCGCGAGCAAGTCGGTCTTCACCCTTGGTCGCGGCGCCTTCCGGTTTGTCTCCGGCAGCATGCCCGAGAAGAACATGCAGCTGCGCACGCCGTCGGTGGCGATCGGCATTCGCGGAACAGAACTCAAAATCGATGTCTACGAAGATGGCTCGACCGAACTCAGCACCATCGACGGCGCGGCGCAGGTAGTTTCGTCATTCACCAGCGAGGTGCTTGACGTTGTGGCAGGACAATCGGTGTTGAGCGATGCCAAGGGCATCTTCCTGGGCGGGGTCCGTGATTTCATTCACAAATCGGCCGATGAAGCCGTCGAACGCGGCCTCGGTGAAATCCGCTCACGTATCCCCATCCCACTTCCCGGTATTCCCAATCCGTTTAGGTGATCGCGTCAGTGGCGCTCACCGGCAAGCGCGGTATAGGTATTTCCGGTGAGACCGGCGACCAAGGCCGCACCAATGATGCCCCCTATGAAATTCATGATACTGATTTCCACCCAGTGCATGCGCATGGCTTTGAGAAGACCAAGTTGCCACAGATCCACACTCTGACGAACTTCGTCAGGCGTCAGTTTTCCCGAAAAAAGTGCCTGGAAATCGGGGGCCGGTGGCATGTCGTTGCCAAGGATTGCCATCAAGACCAGGGAGCCCGCAATTCCGATCGGGATGTATGTCATCCCAAGTACAAAAAACATTCTCAAGGCATTGCCATGCATCAGCGCCCATGCACGTTCCACACCCAACGAATTCTCAGCCACGACGACCGCCGGAATGATCATCAATTTCAAAGCGGCCCAGATAAGGCCGATACCGAGCGCTACGACCGCGATCGGCAAGACGATTGCCAGACCGGGTATCGCGGCAGCCAGCGCCGCGAACACACTGAGGACAAGTCCGGCTCCCACCACAGCAGCCACCGCCGCGACCATTAGAAGAATATAGACGCCGACCAGGCGCAGTTCAGTGGCACCAAACCACAAATATACTGCCAGCCCCGTTTTCCTGTCGCCAAAGATGACAACCCGCAAAAGCGCCACAATGACCATGACATTTGCAAGGAACCCAAAAACGCCAAGCAAGAATCCTGTTTGATCAAACTGCGCGACCGTTGCGGCGGTATTTTTGGCCAGCAACGCCGCATCAATGGCCTGGCCGCCGTACAGGTAATTCAGGCCAGTTGCGATCAGGATCGGCGCCCAGGCGAGCCTGAAAATAGTCCCCGCCTCGCCGAGCAGAAAGCCATACGTACGCGAAACGGTTGCAAATACCGGGATTTTGCTCAAGACGAACTGGCCCTTCAAGTTACCGCTGTGCGCGGGAGGAGACACTATCCCACGAAGCCGACCCTTCCTATGGCACACAAGCCCCAATTGTGGGGAATTGATCACCTGCACTGGGCGCCATAGCAAGAGATGCTATAGCCTCACCAAAAGTTGAGTACTCGGGAAAAAACAAACATCCATGGCGCGATTGAATCGCAGAACTGTATTGAAGGTCCTCGCAGGCTTTGCCGGAACCTATCTGGCAACACCCGGCAACGCGCTGTCAGCGGCACCGATCGCCCTGACCACCGGCCGCCACCGGTTTCCGCAAGGCGTTGCGTCGGGCGACCCGCAGCCGGACGGTTTTGTATTATGGACCAGGGTCGAAGCCAATGAGCCCTCTACCGCGCCCGTAAACGTCCGCGTTCAAATCTCCCTCAGCCCGGACTTCTCGGACAACGTCATCGATGAGATGCTGACGGCAACCATCGCCAGCGATCACACGCTGCGCCTGGTGGTGCAAGACCTGGAGAACACCCCCGACACGATCTACTACTACCGCTTCCTGGCTGGCGGTGATCAGTCACGTTTGGGACGCACGCGCACTGCGCCCTTGCCGTCCGTTGAAAAGCCAACCCGATTTGCATTTGCGTCGTGTCAAAATTTTGAGCAGGCCTTCTATGGTGCCTGGGCGCGAATGCTGACAGACGATCTGGCGGCGCCCACGGACCAGCAACTCGATTTCGTATTGTTCCTCGGTGACTTTATCTATGAGGTGCGAGGTGACCGCTGGGATTCCAATATGATGAATCCGACATGGCTTAAAGCCGCCGATGGCCGCGAGAGGTACTTTCCGCCCTTCCCCAACGGCTCGAAACCCTGGCCGTCGACCGCATGGAATAAGAACGGCGGCGCCACGAATGCAGTCACCTTGGCTGACTACCGCTTTCTCTATCGCCTCTATTTGAGCGACGCCAACTTGCAGGCGGCGCGCGCGCGCTGGCCGTTCGTTTCAACATGGGACGATCACGAATACACCAACGACGCCTGGCAAACGCATGACACCTATTTCGATCAAGGTGGCAAACCTGCACAAAAGCGCAAAGTCGCCGCCAACCAGGCCTGGTTTGAATACATTCCGGCATTGCTGACGGGAATGCCGGGAACCGGACGCGTCGCGAATCCGGCGCGCGACTTCAAATGGATTGATGTTCAAGACAGCCCCTACCTTGGTCCGCAGCAAGATTGGATTGATCCCAATATCGACAATCGCAACGCACTTGGTTCGATGACGATCTACCGCACGTTGAAGTGGGGCAAGACGCTTGAGCTGATCTTGACCGACAACCGGTCTTACAAATCCCCGCCGCCCAGACCGCCGAAGATAGAAGGCCAAGCGTTGCCGGCAGTGGAGACAGTCATACTGTTGGATCAGGGGCGTAGCGCCAACGAGGGAGAGGCGCCAAAAACAATTCCCGGCACTGACATCGACAACCCAAGGCGCCTGGCACCTCCCGGCAGTGTTTTGGGAGCAGTGCAAAAAGCTTGGTTCAAAGATGTCCTCATGTCGTCCGAGGCGCGCTGGAAGATTTGGGCGAACGCGTTCCCGGCCCTGCCCGTGCGCCTGGACCTTGGCAGCATCTGGTTTGCCGGCATGAACGATTCCATGTTGGGTATCGACGCCTGGAACGGCTATCCTGCTGAGCTCAAAGAGTTGATGACCTTCGTGCGCGACAATGGCATCAGCAATCTGGTAACATGCGCGGGCGACTATCACATGCACATGGCAGGCGTGTTAATAGACGATCCGCAAGCCGAAGTATCTAGCGCCGTTGCGGTTGAGTTTGCCTGCGCCGGCATTTCGTCTGAGTCTGTCTTCTCCGGCGCATTTCGTGCATCCGCCTCAAGTTCCGTATTTCACTCCATTGTCACCTATCAAAGTGGTGACGAAACGGTCGAGAATTTTAACCTGGCCCTGTTGGGCGGCGTCAACGCTGCTATCGTCCGCTCCTGGACCGGCTCCAGCTGGCTCTCGGACATATTTTGGAATGAGAACACGAGCCCGGGACTCAAATACGCCGATACGAACGCAAATGGATACGGAATTTTGAGTGTGAATGCAGGCAGAATTGAAGCACACCTTGTGACCACGGAGAACCCCGAAGTCGATCCCGGTCCAAAAGGATCCTCCATTCTGCGCAAGGCGAAATTCACCCTGCGCTCTTGGGCGCCCGGACAATCGCCGGAACTGGTTGGACCGGTATTTCAGGGCACACCGGCATTTCCGTTTGAATAATAGAGACAGTTGCAATTACTCATGAGGCACCGCAATGGCATTTCCAGACTACGCCAAGTATGACGCCCTCGGCCTTGCCGAGCTCATCACCAAGAAGGATGTAACGCCGTCCGAATTGGTCGAAGAGGCAATCGCGCGAATAGAGAAACACAATGGAAAGCTGAATGCCGTTGTCTTCAAAACCTTTGATCGCGCACGCTCCGCGGCAAAGCTACCCCCGCAGGGACGTTTTGGTGGTGTGCCCTTTCTGCTGAAAGACATTTTGGGTGCGCAAAAAGGTGTACCAACTCGTCAAGGCTCCAACTTCATTCCGCCCGCACCATCTCCGCACGACGCGACATTGGTGCGCCGCTTCACGAGCGCCGGTCTGATCTCACTTGGGAAAACCAATGTTCCCGAGTTTGGCCTGGTGCCAACAACAGAATCGACGATCTACGGTCCCGCCTGCAATCCTTGGAGCCTGGACCATTCGACAGGCGGTTCGTCCGGAGGTTCAGGGGCAGCAGTCGCCGCCGGCATTGTGCCTTTGGCGCACGCCAATGACGGCGGTGGTTCGATCCGGGTACCCGCTTCAGCCAATGGCCTTGTGGGCCTAAAGCCTACCCGCGGGCGCAATCCATTGGGGCCTGATCTTGGCGATATCATGGGCGGGCTTGTCTGCGAGGGCGTCGTCTCACGAAGTGTGCGTGACACCGCAGCGGCGCTCGATGCGACGGCCGGCAACGAAATGGGTGATCCTTACTGGGCACCGCCCAAACCTGCGTCCTATCTGGGGGAAGCGCAGACGGCACCGGGCAAACTCAAAATTGCGTTTGCGCAAAAAAGTCTCTTTGGAAAAATGTTTGACCCGGAATGCGTGGCAGCTATTCAGGCGAATGCAAAATTGCTTGAAGGCCTCGGACATCACGTCGAAGAGGCGAGCCCGCCGGTTTCCGGTGATGCCTTTGCTGCCGCCTTTATGCCAGTCTGGGCGGCCGGCGTCACGATGCTCATCGACGGCGTGGCAATGATGACGGGGCGGGTTCCACACGAGAGCGATTTTCAGGGACTGACCTGGGGCTTTTATCAATTGGGCAAACAAATCAGCGCATCTCAATATTTGATGTGCTGGTTTCAGCTGCAAATGATGAGCCGGCAAGTCGCGCAATTCCATGACACCTATGATGCCTGGATGACGACAACGCTTGGTACACCAACGGTGCGCAACGGCACGCTCGACATGCACGAGAAAGACGTTGCGAAGGCGACCGAGCCGTTGTTCAATTATCTGCCTGTAACGCCACTGCAGAACCTGACAGGGCAACCCGCGATCTCCTTACCCCTGGCGTCGGCTGCGAATGGTTTGCCGATTGGCATTCATTTCGCTGGACGCTTTGGCGACGAGGCTACATTGTTGCGCTTGGCAGGACAGCTTGAGAAAGCAAAGCCGTGGACGAACCACCATCCGAAAATCTGGAACTGAGAGGAGCTGAGAAATGGCATTCGCACAATACGCAGACTATGACGGCCTGGGCCTGGCAGAACTCGTGCGGAAAAAGGATGTCTCTCCCGGTGAATTACTTGAGACCGCGATAGAACGGGCGGAGCGGTACAATCCCAAACTGAATGCGATTGTGTACAAAGCCTATGATCAGGCGCGGGCCGCCGTAAAAGACACACTGCCAGATGGCGCGTTTCGCGGTGTCCCCTTTCTCATCAAAGATCTGGGTCTCGAAGTGTCTGGCATGCCACGCAGTGATGGCACATTCTTCAAGAGCAATGAACCCGACACGTTCGACGGCCTGCTGACACAACGTTACAAGCAGGCGGGTGTTGTCATTCTGGGCAAGACCAACACGCCAGAATTTGGCATAACCGGCACGACCGAGAGTGCGCGGCTGAAACCGTGCCGCAATCCCTGGAATACCGATCACATTACGGGCGGTTCGTCCGGCGGTTCGGCGAGCGCTGTCGCGGCAGGGATTGTTCCGCTGGCCAATGCGTCCGACGGTTTGGGCTCAATCCGCATTCCCGCTGCCTGCTGCGGCCTGGTGGGGATGAAGGTGACACAGTATCGCGTGCCACAGGGGCCTGAGCATGACAATGGTCTGGGCCACGGCTACAGTGTGCACCACGTTGTCTCTCGCACAGTTCGTGACTCGGCGGCCATGCTGGATTGCGTCGACATGCCCGAGGTCGACACCCCCTACCCTTCACCACCCAAAACGCGGCCATTCCTGCATGAGGTGACGACTGCTCCGGGGAAACTGCGCGTTCGCTTCACCGAGGAAACTCCAAGTGGCGAGCCCGTGCACCCGGAAATTTCATCGGCGCTGCGCGCGACTGCCAAAAAGCTCGAAGCACTCGGCCACCACGTCGAAGAACAGGGATTGGGAATCAATTACCGCAAACTCTATGCCGCAAGCCGCGCAGTATTGGCCGCCAATTTTGCCTACTCAATGCGCGAACGCGTTCGCGCGATGGGCCGCGAACCACGCGAAGACGAACTGGAACCTCTGACCTGGCGCAACTGGAAGGGCGGCGAACATTTTCCCGGGCACGAAACGATGCGCGGCTGGCAGACACTGAAAGTAATGACACGCGAGATTTTCCGGGCGTTCACAGCGTTCGATGTGTTGCTGACGCCGGTCTTGTCGACGCCGGTGCCCAAGGTCGGCTTCATCGATCCAGTGGGCCTGGATCCGCGCGTCGTCGATGAGCGTCAAGCACAGACGTTCGGCTTCACCCCGCCGTTCAACATAACCGGACAACCGTCTTTGTCTCTACCTCTCGCGCACTCGGCGGATGGACTGCCGATCGGCATGATGTTCACCGCCAAGTGGGGCGATGAGGCGACGCTGTACCGGCTGGCAGGTCAACTTGAGCAGGCGCACCCCTGGATTGGACGACGACCGAGCCTGTGGGGGTGACACGAACTCAAGGCTCACCGGGAAAACTCTCCACGAATTCGACTTTGAAATCGGGAAATGAGTTGACGTACTGAATCTTGAAATCCGGGAAGGCGTTGACGAACTCCCACTTGCCGCAGGCGTCGGGGAAGGATTTGACGCGCTGGACCTTGAGATCGGGAAAGCTCTTTACGATCTGGACTTTGAAGTCGGCAAAGGCGTTGACAATTTGCACTTTACCGTAGAGCTTCCTGCCATTGAACGCGCAGTTTTCAATGGTGTCCGCAGCAAAAGACGGTGCGGCAATCGACACGAAAATCGCGAGAAACAGGAAAGTACTGCGCATTGTGCCGGTCCTTGAGTGCGCTGGGCGGGTCGCCTATTGTCCGCCACGATGACCCATTCAATCAAGCCTATTCATGTTATTGGTGGCGGCCTTGCGGGCTCGGAAGCGGCCTGGCAGATCGCGCGAGCGGGCGTGCCCGTCATTTTGCACGAAATGCGGCCGGTGAAAATGACCGGCGCCCACTTGGGACATGGCCTTGCCGAACTGGTGTGTTCGAACTCGTTCCGCTCCGACGACTGGGAGAACAACGCCGTCGGTCTACTGCACGAAGAAATGCGCCGCTGCGGCTCGGTGATTATGCAATCAGCGGACGCACACAAAGTCCCCGCCGGCGGGGCACTTGCGGTTGATCGCGTTGGATTCTCGGATGCAGTGCAAGGCGGGCTGGAACGCGAACCTCTCGTCACAATTGTCCGGGAGGAGGTTGAAGGCCTTCCGCCAGCAGACTGGGACAGTGTGATTATCGCGACGGGTCCATTGACGTCAATGCCACTGGCAAACGCAATCCAATCATTGACGGGTGAGGACTCGCTGGCATTTTTCGATGCCATTGCGCCGATTGTGCACAAGGAGTCGATCAACTTCTCGCGTGCCTGGTTTCAATCTCGCTATGACAAGGTGGGACCCGAAGGCGACGGCGCCGACTACATCAATTGTGCGATGGACCGCGATCAATATTATGCGTTCATCGCCGCACTGATCGCTGGAGAGAAAACGTCATTCAAAGACTGGGAGAAAGACACGCCGTATTTCGAAGCGTGCCTGCCCATCGAAGTGATGGCCGAGCGCGGACCAGAGACATTGCGTTTCGGCCCCATGAAGCCTGTAGGCCTTACCGATCCCCATACAGGCCGGCGGCCTTACGCCGTCGTTCAATTGCGTCAGGACAACGCGCTGGGCACGCTCTACAATTTGGTTGGATTTCAAACAAAACTTAAGCACGGCGCGCAAGCTGAGGTCTTTCGCATGATCCCCGGACTTGAGACGGCACAGTTCGCACGCCTCGGCGGCTTGCACCGCAATACTTTTATCAATTCGCCGAAGTTGCTTGATGGTGAATTGCGCTTGAAGACAATGCCGCGATTCCGGTTTGCAGGCCAGATGACCGGAGTTGAAGGCTATGTCGAAAGTGCTGCAATTGGGCTTTTAGCAGGGCGTTTTGCAACGGCTGAGCGCTTGGGGCACAAACAGCTGCCGCCGCCGCACACAACGGCTCTGGGTGCATTGCTGGCTCATATCACCGGGGGCGCGGACACGAAAACCTTTCAGCCGATGAACGTCAACTACGGCCTCTTTCCCGACATCGCGCCCGCCGAAGGTGTCAAAGGAAAAGATCGTGGCCGCGCCAAGAAACAACTGATGTCACGCCGTGCCATTGCCGACGTGACGGTCTGGCTGGACGCAAGGAAATCCGCCGCCGCGCAGTGAATGCAATTTGTGGCAAATGTCTGAGACACAGCGCCGGCACAGTTGTTGATTCAATTTCAATCCTTGAACTTTAGAAACTGTTTGAACCTTGATCGTATCGTTTGTGACAGCCGATACAAAGAGGAGGCATCGAAGTCATCATGGAGTATCTTTTTGAGAATGTCTGGCGTCACTGGGTAAACCTGTTTGCAGGTTGGGATTTACCCTGGAGTACGCACGCGACTGCCACCGCTGCGGCTGTCGTCACGTTTTACTTCCTCGGCATCGCCTACAGGCTGCTCACGTCAAAGGAGCTGTAACGTCTTGCGCCGCGTCGTGGCCGGCTGCAACAGCCATAAGTTTGTCGACGCGGCGCTGCACTGTGGGATGGGTGGAAAACAGGTCCGCTACCGAGTTCTTTTGATTTTCAATACACATTTCCATAATGCCCGAGGGTACAGCGGGCATCTCGGCCTTGCCCTCGATTTTGCGCAAAGCGCTGATCATGGCGTCCGGGTTTTTGGTCAGTTCCACGGAACCGGCATCCGCCAAATATTCACGTGACCTGGACAGCGCAAAACGGATCACCAGCGACAAGAACCAGGCAATGGCGATAATGACCACGGCAATCATGATGGCCGCTGCCCCCCCACCCTTTTTGCTTCCTCCCGACGACCCACCCGAGCGAATTCGCGTGTGACCCAAACTGCGAAACACCAATTCGCCCACCAAAGTAATCACGCCGGCAATCACCACCGCAATGACCATGAGTTTTACATCGCCATTGCGGATATGTGTAAGTTCATGGGCCAGCACGGCTTCGAGTTCCTGATCGTCCAGGGCATTGACAAGCCCGCGCGTGACAGCAATTTTATACTGTTTTTCGTGCATACCCGAGGCGTACGCATTCAGAACATCGGTGTCGATAATTTGCAATCGCGGTGTTGTGATGCCGCGTGAGATACATAGATTTTCAAGTAGATTGTACACCCGGGGTTCTTCATCGCGCGCGATATCCCGGGCACCCGTTGACATGTCGATCATGCGTTGATGAAAGCCGTAGCCAATCAAAATCCAGAGAATGCTGGCGATCGTGGTCCATGGTGACAGCCACCAGAATTGGGCAATGGATTCGGAGAGAATGGTGTCCAGCGGCTCATCACCGATCATGACGCCGTTGAAGGCAAGCACAAACGCAAAAACAAGCAGATAGACAAGCAGGAACAGCCCACCGATCAGAATCGCCGAACGGGTCCGGTTGGCCCGGATATGAGAGTAGAGCCCGTAAGACTCGCTCATGTTACCTGACGCCGGTCGCTTGGCTTAGAACTTGACTTGCGGCGCCGTGTCGAGCGTTTTCCGATCCCCCTCGCCCACATCGAAAAATTCACGGTGCGTGAACCCCAGCACACGTGAAAACAGGACTGCGGGAAATGACTCGATGGCCGCGTTGAGTTCCGAGACCGCATTGTTGAAGAAGCGGCGGGCGGCGGAAAGCTTGTTTTCAACATCGCTGAGATCACGTTGCAATTGCTGAAAATTCGCGCTGGCTTTCAAATCCGGATATGCCTCAGACAAGGCAAAGAGTTGGCGCAAAGCACCGGACAACATATTCTCGGCTTGAGCTTGCGCTGCTGGGCCATGGGCCGCCATGGCGGAATTGCGCGCCTGGACAACGGCCTCAAACGTACTCTTTTCATGACCCGCATAACCCTTCACGGTCTCCACGAGATTGGGGATCAGGTCATGGCGCTGTTTAAGCTGAACGTCGATGTCGGCAAAGGATTGATTGGCACGCTGGCGCATGGCAACCAGGCCATTATAGATCGAAATGACCCAGACGATGAGCAAAACAACGACACCCAAAACAATCCATAAACCGTAGCCGTCCATTTCAAGCGTCTCCTGCCGACTCAAAGGTGGTCCCACTCAGTCTAACATGTCTGAATGCAATGGCGTTTAGATGGTTATGGCCCCGGCGTCCAGCAAGGGCCGGGGAAGAGCATTTACTCTGCCGCGCCTTTGCCCAGTTTTTTTGCTGGATCTTCAAGCGGCACCGCGCTGCGTTCGGACCAGGCCCTGCGAGCTTCCTGTTCAGCTTCCGTAAGCGGTTGGGTGATCTGGCGGCCGAGCGCTATGACGTTGGGGATTTCGCCGTCGCTGAGTTCCTTCATCCGTTTTTTTCGAGCAAAGGCTTTTTCGATGTAGGGAGCGAGTTCTTCTTGCTTGCGTGCCAGCTTTGAAGCGCTGTGCGCTTTGAATTCCGGCATCACATCACGCGCGAACAGTTCCAGCGCCTCGCAAATATGCTCGTGCTTATTGCGCCCGCCTTGCTGAATGAAAGAAACCTGGTCGACGCCCGCGTCGGCAAAGCCACGCAAGTGCCGGCGCATGGTGTCGGGCGTGCCGATACCACCGGCGCCCGCATTCGATGGCATAGCGTCCTTTACAGATTCAAACGCCTTCCAGATGTCGGTGCGGCCGGGTTTGTGCTCGCCGAAGATATAATGATGGCCCAGCGCGTAGCCAAAGAACTTGAAGCCGTCGAGGCCACGTCTGAGTGCTTCATCGCCATTCTGGTGAACGGAAAACCCGGTGACCATACAGATGTTAGGATTGACCGCGTGCCCGATCGGCACACATTCCTCTTTGAAGATTCGGTAGTAGTCATCGACCCACCGCTTGGCCTCTTTCGGATCGACGAACGCGAACGTCAAAGCTCCAATACCCAGCCGCGCCGCCAACTTGATCGTCTCGCGGTTCGAACACGCAACCCACACCGGAGGATGCGGCCGCTGCACCGGCTTGGGCACCACATTGCGGCACGGCATCTCAAAATATTCGCCCTTGAACCCGGGATAAGGATTCATGACCATCATGTTGAGGCATTGCTCGACACTTTCGCGCCACATGTCGCGCTTCTTCTCGACAGGTACGCGATAGCCACCCAATTCCAGCAGAGCTGAGGATTCACCGGTGCCGAACTCCACACGGCCGTTGGATACCAGGTCGAGCGTAGCAATTCGCTCAGCCACGCGCGCCGGATGATTGTAACCGGGTGGCATCAAGACAATACCGTGACCCAGGCGAATCCGTTTCGTGCGCTGCGAACAGGCCGCAAGAAACACTTCCGGCGCGGAGGAGTGCGAGTACTCTTCAAGAAAATGATGCTCGACTTCCCAGGCATGGTCGATGCCGATCCGGTCAGCGAGTTCAACCTGGTCGAGCGCATCCTGGAACAATTTCAGTTCATCTCCGTCGTTCCAGGGACGAGGCAGCTGGTGCTCGTAGAAGATTCCGAATTTCATCTCATCGCTCCCTATTTGCGTCCAGGAGTTGATGCGCCATGGCTGACAGGTCGCGCATTGGCAACACGGAAAGTGCTTTGCTTTTCGCGCTCTTGTCAAAAGCTGCAAGAATACTGGCAAAACGCATTTCCACGAGCGGCTTGAACTCCGTGTGCGTGAAGATGTAAAGATCGTTGTCCCTGATCGCCTCGACGATGCGATTGGCGACCGGCTCGACCGGAATGCCAGATTGCACCAGCTGCGCCGCCTGTTCGCGCGTGTCGCCAACGCCCACTTGCACGCTTTCAGGGCCACCGTATCGTGACGGTTTGTTGCGATGGCTCTCATAAATGCGTGTCTGCACAAAGCCGGGACACAGGACTGATACGCCGATGTTCTTCGCTGCCAGTTGCTGCGCCCAGCCTTCCGACATGGCGACAACTGCAAACTTGGTGGCGCAATATGGTTCCATGTTGGCAATGCCCAGCATCCCCGCCATCGATGCCGTGTTGACGAAATGCCCGCCCTCGCCATGGCTTTCGATCAGCGGCGCAAAGATTTCCGTGCCATAGACAACGCCCAGCAAATTGACGTCGGTCACCCATTGCCAGTCCCGCTCGTCAATGCTGCCCAATGGCCCACCCACGGCGACACCAGCGTTGTTGCAAACCACGTGAACCTTGCCAAATGCTGCAATTGTCTTGAGTGCGGCCTCACGCAAGCTGCCGCGCGACGCCGCATCGCAGAGCACACCGTCGGCACGCACCTGCATGTCTTTGAGTTCCTGCACCGCGCGCGTGAGTGCTGACTGCTCTATGTCGGCGATCATCACCTTCATGCCTTCGCGGCCAAAGGCTTTAGCCATGCCCAATCCCAGACCACTGGCACCGCCGGTGATGAAGGCGACTTTGTCGCGAAGGTCTTTCATTATGCCGCTTCCTTCTGTTCCAGCGCGTCGAACTCCGCCAGGATTGCACGCCCATCGGGGCGCTTGTTGATCCGCGCTTCGATGGCTTGACGGCCCTGCTCGCGGCTGAAGTCTGCCTGAATAACCGAATGCCAGTGGATCATGCCCTCCCATATCGGATCGATGAGGGTGGCACCCTTGATGCGAGAACCGTCCAGCGCCTTGATCGTATAGCTGCGCATCTCGGAGACAAAGGATTGCAAATACGCGACATGTATAGCCTCGTCTGTGCGAACGCGTTCGACCAGGTCGGCGGCATGCGAGGCCGCCGCGCGCCGGTCCTGGAACACGTCGGGCGAACGCATGATGTTGGTGCAGAAGGCAAAGAAAGCTTCGGCGCGCACTTCAATCATCAACACGTTCATGAGCAGTAGAATCCAGTCCTCGTATGGCTTATCCAGTTGCGGCATGAGCCTGCCGGTCTCAGGGCGGCCGATATTCGCAGGCACGTCGGGCATCGCAAATGCATTCTTGCCGAACAGGGCGTCGCGAACGGCGTACCAGCTGTCGTCGTGTCCCCCCTGGCTTTGCGCTGGATCTCCGCCCTCATCAAGGCCGTGCGCATAAAGCAGGCCCTTGTTCAGGTGACCGATGGTGGTCGCGGAAATATCTTCCTCGATGATTTTCTGGAAGTCAGGCGCCTCCGCGTCGCACAAGGCACGCCCGCGCGCCTCGATGACGCCCGTAATCGTAAGCGAGTTCCACAAGGTTTCGCCCATGCCGCGATTGAGCAGAAACGTCTGTTGTTGCGCATTGGGATAGGCGCCGCGCTTGAGCAGGCGCGTGGTCGCGTCGATCAATGGAAAACCACGAACCACAACTTGCGCCTGCCAGGCCTTGACGGCCGGCCAGCGATGACGCGTTCGAGGTGGCATATACGTGCCCGACGCATCAAAGCCGCCATGCAGGCGATAGCCCGCTTCGATCTGTGGTTTGGCATAGTCACTTTCCGCAAGAATTTCATCGCGAGTGTATACAAGGCGCGCCATCACAGGCTCCCGATCTGTTGATATCTGATAATTTGTCAGTTTACGCCCGCTGTCAACTGGCGCTTCAAGTCACTCATTATAATCCGTGTACAGACTCTTACTTACGAGGCGTCAGCGCCCGAACTATGAATTGGGTCAAAGCCTTGACGAGGGAGGCGCGCGAACGCCCGCGCTCAAAAGAAAAGCTGGAGGCTTGGTGGATTGCACCCACAATCGCCTGCCCGATGATCACAAAGTCGAAATCCTTGGCGACCAAACCCTGCTTAGCCTGCGTTTTCAGCAGTTCGCCCCATTTTTCACCCCAGCGTTGCAAGAGCGTCCCCCCGCCCAGCTTGTCTGCCGGCACGACCGTTTCCGCATTCATCGCCGCCATCAGAACCCCCGGGTGATTTTCGGCGTAGTCATAGATAGACACCAGCACCGCTTCGACCATTTCCGGCAGAGATTTGGCGCTTGCCGCGCGGTCGATGATGGCCGCATCGATCTCGGCCTGCGCCTGCTCGATAAACGCCATGAAGCAATCCTGCTTGTCCTTGAAATGCAGATAGAAGGTCCCGTGCCCCAGACCGGCCGCCTTCGTGATGTCTTGTGGCCGGGTAGCATGATAGCCGCGCTCGACGAACATCCTGCGCGCCACTTCCAGTAATCGGCGGCGGCTCTCCTGGCGCCGCTTGGTGCCGCGCGCCGCAGGATTGTTGTCTTCAAGGGAAGATTGGCTCATGTGCAATGCATGGGTGAGCCCAGCCACTGAGTCAACTCTGGCCGAAAATGCCAACAATGTGAGGCGGCCCCACTTGCCTCTCAGAGGTTAACGGGTCAATCTGCAGAAAATCTGGCTGCAGAAAATCTGGAGGGTTCTCATGAAATTCGCGCAAATACTTGGGTGGCTTACCGTGACCGCATCCATGACCGGCGTGCTTGTCACACCAGCAGTTTCAGCACCGAGCGGTCCCGCTCCGCGCACTGAAATGCCCCGGCCCTCTACCCAGACCGGTACCAAGAAGGAACAAGCGCGCGAGACTGACTTTCAGAAGGCTGAGTATTTAATCAAAGCCGACAAATGTGACGAAGCCATTCCGATTTTGAAGGGCGTCGTGGCCGACAATGGCCGCGATGCCGATGCCCTGAACTATTTGGGATTTTGTCACCGCAAGCTCGGCAAATATCCAGAAGCCCTGAGCTACTACCAACGCGCGCTCTCCGTGAATCCCAAGCACAAGGGCGCGAACGAGTATCTGGGCGAACTTTATCTTCTGATGAAAAATCTTCCAAAGGCGGAGGAGCAACTCGCGATACTCAAAGGCCTGTGCCCGGCCGGGTGTGAAGAACTTGAAGACCTTGAGGCGGACATCGCAGACTACAAAGCCAGCCCGCCAGCCCCATAGTTTACGCGGCTTCCAGTTTCTTGAGTTTGCCCAGCAAATAGTCCAGGTCGGACGATGCCATATCCTCATGCTTGGTCAGAATGCGCTCGATCACGCGGCGCGCAAACCGCTCGCGATCATGATACTCGCCGTCGAAGTCTGTTTCTGCAATAATATCGACGGCGATACGAAACGCGGGGTACAGCGTCTCAGGCAGTGCGCATTTCTTGTAGAGTGCCTTGAGGCCCAGTTTGCCGGCGTCATGAATGAGCAGACTGGCCTTCTCAGAGCTGGTTCCGGCAATCTCGGCCATCGCATCTTCAACGAAACGCAGGTCGCCGGTGCACAGAGCGCGCAGAATGAGTGACGGCGTAAGCCGGCCGCGCGCATGCAACTGCTGGACAAGGGCTTGGGTGTCTTCGGCTGAGGCGCCTTTGACCAGGAAACCGACTGTGGCGCGTTCGCGTGCGTCCAGAATGATGTCGGTTGCCATGTCGTCCGGCAGCTTGTGGCGCGCTGCCAACGTGACCTGCATGCGCTCAGACACAAGAGTGACCAGCCGTTCCGTGATTGTAACGGGCAGTTCACTGCGATGAACCATCGCGGCTTTCACGGTCTCGAAACTGCCATAGCGGTCGATCGTTTTCTGAAGCAACTTCTCGCCCAGAATCGCACCTTCGTTACTGACGAGTGTGGTAACGGCCGCCGCGTTCCCTGTATCGACAATCGCCGACGCCAAAACTTCGCTGACCGCGGGACGCCGTGCAATGGCGACCTGTTTGGCACCATTGCCGTCGGCAAGAATTGAAATCAGGTCGTCGTCTGATAATACGGTCGCGCATTCGAGGATCGGCGCCGCGACACTCACATCGTCACTGGCGAGTTTCAGAGCGAGGTCGCGGGGCAAGCTATGCGAATTTTTCAACGATGCCGCAACGGAATGACGCACCATCATCTCAGCGTCGCTCGCCATCGCCCGCATAATATCAATCGCCATGGCCCACTCGGTCTGACTTAAGCGGCCTGCGTCGATATCGATCGCGAGTTGTCCGGCAACCTTCGCGCGTTGCTCGGGGGCGGGATTGGAGAGCAAAGCCTGCACGTCCTGTACGCTGAGTCCAGTTATTGCTGCGGGGTTGCTATTGTTTTGATTTGAGGACATGGCTCCAATCTAGACCCGTTTGGTTAAAGTGCCGTTATGAACCCGATACTCCCCTTAGCTCTTTCCGCCATCGTCGAGCGCGAACTTGCGCCGTTTTCTACTACAGCGGTCCGTGACGCGGCGGATCAACTTTCGCTGGACTACAGGGCACGCGGGAATATTCGGCACACCCTGTCCCCGATTGAGCGGGCGGCCTATCTGGGCGTTAGGTTTCCGTCAACCCTTGCCGTGGCAGACACTGTTTGGCGTGAGATCTCACGCATCCTTCCCGCCTGTGAAATTCGCAGCGTGCTGGATGCCGGAGCGGGACCAGGCACGGCCTCGCTGGCCTCGGCGGCCCATGTGCGCGGCGCAAAATATACCCTGCTTGAACGCGACGCAGGTTGGCGAGGCCTTGCATTGTCGTTGGCGCAAGCCCGCGGCCTGGAGGCTGCCTTCTCGCCAGGGTCGATCGAACACACAGCCCCTTTTCCTGAGCACGACGCCGTCGTCGCCAGCTACGCGCTGAATGAAATCGCCAGTTCCCAGCTGAGCAACATCGTCGATGCGCTGTGGCGCGGCACCGGAAAAATTCTTGTCGTCATTGAACCCGGCACGCCGCATGGCTTCGAAATAGTCCGCGCTGTGCGGGAACAGGCGCTTGCCCTGGGCGCCCATGCCGCAGCACCTTGCACACACGATCTGGCCTGTCCGATGAGCCGCGAGGATTGGTGCCACCGGCCAGTGCGCGTGCAGCGATCTGCACTCCATCGAAGCCTAAAACGCGCTGAGCTCAGCTACGAGGACGAAAAATTCAGCTATGTGGTATTAACGCGCGATCCCCCAAATCGAACTGGCGCCGGACGGATCGTACGCAAGCCCATACGCGCGAAAGGGCACGTGCATCTCGATCTTTGCCACGACGGCGGCCTGCACCGGTTGACACTGTCCCGCAAACAGGGCGCCACGTTCAAAGCCGCACGTTCAGCCGCCTGGGGTGAGATATGGCCGCCCTATAGCGACGGCACTTGAGGTCTGCGCAAGGCCACGACCACGGCAAGCATGAACAAGAGTTGCGGAAAAGCTTGCACAATGAAATAGGCCTTGGGTCCGGCAAACGCCGTCGCAAACGCCAGCATCAGCGGTGCAATGATAGCGCCAAGCTCGAAGAAGATAATCATCGCAGCACTCGCCGACGTGCGCTCGCTTTGCACCAGATCGTCGTTGGTGCACGCGACACCGACGGCGTAGAGGGGAAACGTCGCCCCACCGAATACAATGAAGAAAAGAAACACACTCTCTATGCCGGTCACAAGCGCCGCAACTATGGCACTGGCCCCAGCCACTGCCGTCATCGCCGCCAGCACCTTGCGCCGGTCAAAGTGATCGGCCATCCAACCCACGGGGATTTGCGCCAGCATGCCGCTGGTCACGGTCAGCGCCAGGATCATTGATTTGTAGAAATCGTCAAAGCCCATCATTTCGACAAGTGCCGGACCCGACGCCATCAATCCCGCCCATGAAAAACCCGCCAAAGCCACACACAGCACGCCAATCGGCGCGCGCCGCGCGAGTGTCCAGACAGCAACGTGATGCGTGACGTCCAGTTTTGGGCTGCGTGCACGCTCGAACCGCATCAGCGCCATCGCGAGCAGCGTCAGCGCGGCAGCGCACAAAAACAATGTCTCGTTACCAAAGCTGCGTGCATTCAATGCCAACTGACCTGCAGCAAGTCCACCCAGTTGCATGAAAATGTAAATCGAAAACACGCGAGCCCGCCAGGTATCGCTGGTTCCCAGATTGAGCCAGCTTTCGACAGTGGCAAACATGCCGGTCAGACTGGCGCCGGCTATTAGGCGCAGGGTGATCCAAAGAACGGGATCGTCCGATAGTGCCAGCCCAGCAGTTGAAATCGCGAGTATCGATGTAAACGTCAGGAAGCTGACGACATGGGATGCACGCCCGATCAGTCTTGGCGCAGTGAGAGCGCCAGCGACGCTCCCCAAATAAAACGCCGAAAGAATGAGACCCTTGAGACCGGGCGAAAGTCCCGCTGCTTCGCCCGAAACGCTGACCAGCGAACTCGTCAGACCATTGCCCACTTGAATAATAATCAGGGCGGCAAAAACAGGCCACCAAGTGCGAAAAATCTGCGCCAAAGACTGAAGGCCATGTTGGTTACGGAGCGGGTTTATGACCAAAAGCGCGCACCCACGCCATGCAACATTCGGTCGCTTGGTGCTTCCTTAAAGCCGGCGTGTTCTGAGTTGATCCGGTTCGTCGGGCCGGAAGGCGTCGGCAAGACTCGGCAGTGGATCGATCTCTGAAAGCAATTGGGCCATGATCGGCGACATCACCATCGTGTTCATGCCAAAGCGCGTGATCATGCTCTCACTGGACGGCGAACTCAGCCCTGCGGTCTCGGAGATTGTGCTGCGAAGTGTCTGCGCCGGAGGCTCCGGTTGAACTTGCGCGAGCAAGCTTGTGCTAGAACCAGGCTGGCCCTCATGCTTTGCTTTGAGAGCCTCAAGCACAGCAGACACCGGACGCGCGCCGCCGCTCTTGTCATAAAAAATCCTGCGATTTGCCGATGCGGCATCAGGAAAAAAGGTCGCGGCGGCAGCGGCAGGCGTTTCCGCCGCCGCTTTGACCATCTTCACCGCCGCTTGGGGTCCGAGGAAATGAGCGACATAAAGCTCCCCCGCCGACACGCCTCGCCCCAACGCGGCTTCCATGTTGCCGCGCATATCATTGGTCAATTCACCCGCCATTAACGAAGCGGCCTTCGGGTCGTTGCGCAGGGCAAGAATTTCCTGGCGCAGACCCTTTTCGGTGACAGTAAAGCGGCCATCTTTGCCGGGCTGAATAGCATCCGCGTAGGCCTGAAATCCGTGCTCGGCGCCATGCGCTCGCATAGTTCCGAGCCACGTTTGCTCGATGAACTGGAACAGTCCCGTCGCCGACGAAGTCGAGGCGCGAGCAGCCGGATTGAGGCTGGATTCCCGCATCGCCGTGTTCAAAAGATAGCCAAAGTCCGCGCCCGTTTCATCCGCAGCGCCCCGCAACGCCGACATAACAATATCGGCGCCCGCTGCGAACGAGGGGCGGAGAGCAACAGCAGAGGGCGAAGGGTTTTGCAGCATGACAAGAACAACAGCTCGCAAACCCCGTGCCAAGCGCCCAATGCCTAATCAGAACCTAATTCGCGCGAGGTATTCGCAATCGTCTGCGGCCGGACCCTGCCGGTCGATGTAGGCGATTTGGCAGCGCCCTTAGCCAGGCATATTCGCGGATGACTGCCCCATTCGACCGTCCATTTCGTCAATCAGCTGGCCGTTCGCATCGCAATCGTAATGCAGCCGGGTTTCGGCATGCATATTTCCGCATCGTTTCGAAATCGGCCGCATCTCGCTCTCCTCCTTGGCCCGCGCCCTCATCGGCAAGACCACCGGCGACGCCTTCGAAGTCAACACCCCCTCCAGCGGCCGCACCTACAAGATTGCGAAGGGGAGTTTAAGTAGGATAGCAAAACCGCAGCTTTAAGGCACGACCTTGGTCATCCGCCATTGCTGTGTGGCGTTATCCTGCTTCGGTCTTGAAACGGCGCCATACTCCAGTTCGGGTACTTCGTGGGCGTCCATGAAGCGCCC
This sequence comes from Alphaproteobacteria bacterium, assembly GCA_034440175.1. Classification (GTDB taxonomy): domain Bacteria; phylum Pseudomonadota; class Alphaproteobacteria; order Micropepsales; family Micropepsaceae; genus SZUA-430. Next base: position 26,077 of record JAWXBO010000172.1, on the reverse strand, counting down.
GCTGCTTTCTTGCATGATGTTGAGGCCGCCAACACCCTTCAACAAGAACCAATTCTGTGTGCGGTCGAAGGTTTGCCTCGGGCGCGTCACAAGACGGAAGTCCTTCTGGGCGACTTCATGAGCATCGAGAAAGCGCCTGGTCTTCTCATGCATGAAAATGCGGGCTCCCGACGCCAGACGGAACACGTGCCAGCGTGTGTCGGCGTTTGGGTTCGCGGTCGTGACGACACTGAAGTCGCCACCGGACTGGGCGGTCAGAAAGCGGCCGCTGCTGACTTGCGTGAGGGTCACGATGTCCCGCGCCAGAGCCTGCGCCGGCAGCAGCGCAAGAAACAAAAACGCTGCCGCTAAATAAGCGATTGCAAGACACGACTTGATCACAACCCCTCCTTTCAAAACGCGCTCGAGCTAAGGCGCTGACGCATCCAACTTGGCCCAACTAGAGGGCTTGACTTTCAGATTCTTACGTTCTCTATACGTACTCAGTGCGTGATAGCGTTATTTCCATGTGCGCGCACCGCTTGAAATTGTGAATGGATTTGTGAGGCCAGCCAGGCTTTGCTCGTGATCTCGCGCGAAAATTTATTGCGAGTGAGTGCCCCGAATTGCGTCTTGTGCCTGGCACGTCATGGCTGGAATTAGGCGGTCCGCCCCTGTCCTGTTCATCTTGTCCTGTTTGGCGGTCAAAGCAGGTTGAGTTTCAATGGCTTATTTCGATTTCAAGACAAATGAGGTAGTGTTCTGGGGCAGCGTCCTGTGTCCTGTTCGCCCTATTTCAAATGGCTAAAACCAGCCGCTTTCTTCAAGAAATAGGACAGGGGGGATGCAGAATCGACGTGAAGCGATGAATTGCATTCTCCAGCGCCGTCGCTTCGTAGCGTTCAGTGGCCCGGTTTCCCCAAACCGGCCCCAGCCCCGCATGATCATCCAGATTGCGCGCGATCACGTGCACATGAAGCTGCGAAACGGCATTGCCCAGGGCACCTATGTTGATCTTGCGGCATTGCGTTGCCGCCTTCAAAAGTTCGGCCGCATGGGTAACTTCACGCCACAGCTGCGCTTGTTCCCTCGGGGCCAGATCAAAAGCCTCGGTCAAGCCATTTCTTCGCGGCACCAGAATGAGCCAAGGATAACGGCTGTCGTTCATCAGCAGTATCGAACATAACGGCCAATCACAAAGCCAGGCTGTGTCTTGGCAAGGCGCGGATCAAGCTTGAATGTCACTGGGGTCATGTGCGGATTGTGTGCGCACACAGGGCCGAAATGCAACCGGCCACAGTCAACTCTCCCCACTTTGTCTTCGTGCGGATTACATGACAGAATGCATGAGACTGAACACGAGAGACAGAAGATGCGACTGGCAATTTCATTGATCGTAAGCATGGTCCTGGCGGGCGCCGCAGCAGCTGACGTTGGGTACAGCGTATTTGGTGTGCGGCCCGGAGATGTCCTGAACATGCGGGTCAAGCCTGACCCGCGCTCACCGGTTGTGCAAACGATTCCGCACAATGGCACTGGCATTTCACTGACAGGCGTTTCGGCCGGTGGCGATTGGGTTGAAGTAACCCATCAACGGCGGCGAGGCTGGGTGAATGGCCGCTTCCTGGGATATGGCACCTTTGGGCCGTCGCAAATTCCAGCCCTGCTTGATTGCACGGGAACCGAACCCTTCTGGTCGATTTCGCTCCGGCCCGGTCACGCGCGCGCGGACCTTCTGTTTGTCGAGCGCCGGCTGTTGTTTCGTTTGACGAGTGCAAAACCCGCTTTGGGCCGCGCCGACATCTGGCAGATCAGGGGCGCTGCAAAGCCGGGAGAAATGTCGTTGATCGTGCAACATAAATCGTGCAGTGACGGCATGTCCGACAATCGGTATCCCTATTCGGCGATCGCTCTCCTGTCCGGACTCGAAATGATCGCCGGATGTTGCCGCCCCGGTGCAGGGCGATAGTCACTATTGGGTTTGAAAATGAAAACCGTTCTTGAAGGCATTCGCGTCCTCGACTTCGGACGATACATTGCAGGGCCATATTGCGCGGCGTTGCTTGGCGATATGGGTGCGGAAGTCATCCGCATCGAAAAACGCGAAGGCTCCGAAGACCGCACACTCATTCCCGTCCTTCGCGATGAGGAAGGCAATCCCGGGGCGGGAGCACTATTCCTGCAAATGAACCGCAATAAAAAAGGAATGACGCTCGATCCCGCTCACCCCAAAGGCCGCGAGATCGTCAAGCGCCTGATCAAAACAGCCGACGTTGTGGTGATCAATCTGCCTCCGCAGACCCTGAAATCTCTCGAACTGGATTGGCCCAGCGTCCACGCCATCAATCCGCGAACGGTCTTGACCACTGTCTCGGCATTCGGCTCTGGCGGACCCTACGCGGAACGGCTGGGATTTGACGGAGTAGCACAAGCCATGTCCGGATCGGCATACATGTCGGGCACACCCGAACAGCCGGTGCGCGCCGGTGCGTCGTGGGTCGATTTCGGCTCAGCATCTCTGGCAGCGTTTGGCACGATGACGGCCTTGTTCGCGCGCGAGAAAACTGGCCGTGGCCAGCACGTGGAAGGGGCATTACTGCGCACTGCGGTAACCTACATGAGCCAGACTCTGATCGAACAGGATGTGCTGCGCAAAGACCGTGTGGCCAGCCTCAACCGCGGCCAAACGGCGGGACCCTCCGATATATTTCGCTGCCAGGATGGGTGGATCACGATTTTGATCAACGGCGATCCGCTATTCAAACGCTGGACAAGGCTCGTCGGTGAGGAAAGCTGGCTCAACGACCCGCGCTTCGCAAGTGACGAAGCGCGCGGCGACAACGGCGAAGTGTTGAGCGCGCGCACCGCGCTCTGGTGTTCGACGCGGACTGTGCAACAAGCCCTCACTGAACTTGAGCGCGCCAAAGTGCCGGCCGGACCCGTTCTGTCACCCCAACAATTGCTTGACGATGTGCATGTCAACGAATCCGGCTATTTCGCGAAGGTGAACTATCCCGGACTGACACCTTCGGCGCGGATCATGGCAACGCCAGTGACGCTGTCGGAAATGCCGGGAAGCATACGCCTGCCTCCGCCCACTCTGGGCCAGCACACAGACGAGATTCTGGCGGGACTGGGTCTCAAACACACGCAGATCGAAGAGTTACGCAATGCGGGCGTAATTTAGCTCAGCGCGCAAGCGCTGCCGTAACGCGGCGGCGGATAAGCTCGGTCTCTTCATGACCCAGGATGGCAAACGACAAAGCCTCCGCGTGCTCAAGATAAGATTGCGCGCGTGGCCGCTTGTCGAAGTCAAGCGTCCGAATCTCAACGACGATACTTTCCGTGTAGGTCAGCAAATAATTTGAAACTTCGTCGAACGCATCTTTGTGCGCCGCATGAAAGTCGCCACCGCCCGCATAGGGCGTCGATCCGGCCAACAACTTCCCCCACAACAGAGCGCGGCCAATTCTTGCGGCGTCTGGATCTCTGCCGAAATCAGGACGCTTGGGCCCTCGCCCGCCGAACGCACCCATCCGCTGGATTGGAAGGGCCGCCGTGATCTCGCGTGGCGAACGGGCGATCAACGCATCCATCGCGTCTGAGACCAGTTGGCGGATCTTGATCAACCGCTGCCCCCATTTGCCGTCGCGTTTTGCACCAATTTCCCGCACCAAACCGCCGGACATTTGCGTGAAGTGGTCCAGCTTGTTTAACAAAATGTCGGGGTCCAGCATGTCTGGCCGCACCGATGCGATGTCGAGCGCAATATTCTCCATATCGGCGAGCAGGATGTCGCCGATCAGCCCCATGTCTGCCTGGCTAAACAACACGGCCTTGGTTCGCCGCGACAGAATTGCCGCTAAACGCAATACTTCCCATGGCCGTTTCAAGCGGCCAAGCACCAACAGCCCAACATAGGGACACAGTTCAGGCCGGCGTCCAGAGAGCGCTTCATAAATGTCACGGATCAGAGCCATATGCTGGTCGTTTAGAGTATCGATCCGTTTGGGCAAAAACTCCCGCAACTGCGACAGGTCGCCTGCAGCCGACAGCAAAACGGCAATTTCTTCAACATCAAACAAAGCATCCTCGCCGCCAAGCTTCACCGCAAGATTGCGCCGTTCACTGCCTGCTCCGTTGACGCGTTCGACGGCCTTGTGAATGACCGTTGCCGCTTCCTCTTGCAGTTGATGAACCAGTGCAGCCTCGCGCCGCGTGTCGCGCGCCAGGACAGAGCGGGTAATTTGATGTTCAAAGTCGGCAAGCGTGGACCGCAGCCCTTCATTGCCAAGCCAGCGCCAGAGCGGGCGAATGGTCGATCGCGCAATCCGTCCGGCCTGTTTGAAGTCGCGCGACTCGACAAGGAAATCAGCGAAGGCCTCGCAAAACAAACGCTGCGCCGTGGGAGAACGCCGCAACCCCAAGCGTTTCAACGTCGGCCTCAAGCCATCGAGGATGAGCTCCGCCGGCAACCCGCGCTCACCCGAAAGCCGTGCGCGTTCGACTGCAACCGCAAGCTTCGACGCCTTGTCTGCCGGCAGCGAGGCAAGAAATTGCTTCAGCTCTAGCTCTCTGGCGGGCAGCTTCATAATGTGCAGTTCAACCCAGCGCGCCGGTATGGCACGGGTGCGGTTATACAAAGCAATTGAGACGTTGGCACTATTTCCAGACCACAGCCGTCACAGTATGTAAGACTAAATCCGGTTAGCGGTTGTCACCCTGAGAGCCACCGGACGAGCCTGCACCGTCACCGCCGCCGGAACCGCCGTCAGGCCCGCCAAAGGGTTGACCAAATGGAAACAACCCCAGATCAACGGCTGGATCTCCAGCTGTCCAATTTTTTTTCTCAGGGTTGCCGAATGAGCCGTCTGCACCCACCTTCAACATATCCCCTTCTGCCATCTGGACCGACTTTCCGGACCCATTCTCAACATGTCCGGAACCGTGCTCGAAGAAAATCGTGCTTGATCCATCGAAGTTGACCAGCGCTTTTACAATCGTGCCACGAATACCGATAGCGACGCTGGGTGTTAGCAATTTTACTTTGTCCTTGGGCATCGAACCCGAGACAAACCGGAACAAGCCCCGGCTCATTTTGAGCGTTTGCTCACCCGATCCCTGAACGCCGGCATAGACGTAGTTATCCACGATGATCGACGAGGCGCTGCCCAACGTAAGTCGGCTGCCGTCGGTGAACGTGACTTCAAGTGCGCCGGAGGGAACAGTTTCCAACTTGGAGTTCTTGACCACCGAATTGAGCTTATAGATCGGCACTTTTTGGGCCTGCGGTGGCGTTTGATAAGCGAAGCGCTGAACCCGGGTCGCTTGCCCCACATCATCGGCAAAAGCCGGCGACGCAAAAACAACCGAGATACCTGTACAAAGTGCAATCAAACCAATTCGCATGGGTGTGCCCCTTGGAAATGCGCAACGATTCCGGCCACCCGGACGTTTGAGCAACCTATGCTTCGCCAGACCGCCGCGCAACCGCTCAGGGAATTGCATATGACGACGGTTACAATTCGAGGTAACGGCAGGGTTTATTTCAATGTCATGAGAATGCAACGTGGTTAAACTGCACTGAGTGCGCCTTGCCATCGTGTTGGCTCTCAGCGCATGTTCCGGCCTATGCACACAACGCGAGTGCCCAATGAAGGGAAGCGACTTCAAACGCTGGCGAAAAGCCCAAGACATGTCTCAGAAAGAGGCAGCGGATTCTCTCGGGCTCAAGCGGCGCGTGGTTCAATATTACGAAAAAGGCGAACGGGGCGGCAAGCCGTTCAAAATTCCACGCACGGTTAGACTTGCGTGCTACGCGATTGTCAGCGGCATTACCGACTACCAAGGCCCTGAACGGGAGAAAAAAGGCAAAGCAAAAAAGCCAAAGTCGTCGAGGAAATCTGCCGACGGTGAATAGGCGCTAAAAAATGCCTCCCCTGTCAATGGCAGGCAGATTCAATATCGCCGATACGCCACCGGTTGCAGACTGTCCCAGGCTCAGATGACCTCCGTAGAGCAACGCAATTTCTTTCACAATTCCAAGACCCAGCCCAGAACCAGGCTTTGATTCATCGAGCCTTTCGCCCCTTTCCAGAACCCGCATTTTCTGTTCTTCGGAAAGTCCTGGACCGTCATCGCTGACCGTAATGACCAGCCGCGACACGGGAGCCAAAGCCGCAGCAATGTCCACCTGCCCTTCTGCCCATTTGCACGCATTGTCGAGAAGGTTGCCAATCATTTCCTCAAGGTCGGAGCGGTCGCCGCGAAAGATCAACCCTTCGGGACATGACCGCTCAATCATGATCCCCTGGCCAGAGTATATCTTTCCAAGCGCCCTGCTGAGGTCTGAAATAACAGGCGCCACATCGGTGCGGGCGCCAAGAACAGAGGCCGAGGCCACGGTCCGCGCGCGCGCTAAATAGTGATCGACTTGGCGGCGCATCACTTGCACCTGCCGCGCGACGGTTTCGGCCATGGGTCCCGGCACACCGTGTACTTCGTTGGCCAGCACACTCAGCGGTGTCTTGAGAAAGTGAGCCAGGTTGCCGACATGGGTACGTGCGCGCGCGACGACTTCGGCGTTATGAATGACCAGCGCGTTGAGTTCGTCAGCAAGGGGTTGAATTTCGGTCGGGAATTTGCCTTCAAGACGGTCAGCCCGGCCTTCGCGGATGGCTGCCAGAGACTTCGACACATGGTCGAGTGGTGCCAGACCCAGGCGCACAAACAAGGCCATCGCGGCCACGAGGCTCAAGCCCAATGCCACGACTGACCAAAATAGCGTCGAATTGAAGCTTTCAACCTCGGATTCAATGTCCTTCATGTCGGCCGCAATTGCGATACGAAAGGGTTTGTTACCGGAACACTTTGCCCCGGGCGCAGGCGAATCCGAACCCGAGAGTGAAACAATGCGCTCAACAAGCCGCAGCCGCTGTTGGATCGGACCCGGCGCATATCCTTTTTGCGTTTCACCCGGCGTCTGCTTGGCGCTGAATGGCAACACTTTGTTCCACAATGAGCGCGAGCGCATGAGCTGTTTGGGTTTCTTGTTCGCGTCCTGCTCCATGGACGCGGCCTGCCAGTAAGTGCCTGAGAACGCGCGATTGAAGCGCTCTGCAATCAGAGGCTTGGACATTGTGAATGTCCCCCCACAATCGAGCTCGGCCACTGCGATGACGCTTTCCAGATCGGCGACAAGCCGGTTGTCGAGACTGCGCTCAATTGAACTTCGAAATAATGACGACAACAAAAAGCCGCCCGCGATCAGCCCAAGCACACTCCAGCCCGCCGCGATCGCGACAAGGCGGAAGGCGAGCGAGTTAGTGCGCGGCATTGACGTCCGTGTCGCCACCACCTTCTTCAAGTTTATAACCCAGGCCGCGCATGGTTTGAATGAGGTTCACACCCAGCTTTTTCCGCAACCGGCCAACAAACACCTCAATAGTGTTCGAGTCGCGGTCGAAATCCTGATCATAGAGATGTTCGACCAGTTCTGTCCGCGAAACCACCCGGCCTTTGTGATGCGCAAGATAGGACAGCAGGCGGTATTCAAGCGACGTCAGCTTGACGGGATTGCCCTGCACCGTGACACGAGCCGCCCGCGTATCTATGCGCATCGGTCCAACTTCGATGTCCGAGGTGGAAATGCCCGCCCCGCGCCTCAACAAGGTGCGAACCCGCGCCAGGATTTCCTCGGTGAAAAAGGGTTTGGCCACATAGTCATCGGCGCCGGCGTCAAGGCCTGCAACCTTGTCGCTCCAACGATCACGCGCCGTCAAAATCAGCACCGGCATCACGCGCCCGGCCTTGCGCCATTTCTCCAACACTTTGATGCCATCCATTTCCGGAAGACCAAGATCGAGAATCACAGCATCGTAGGGCTCGGTCTCGCCCAAGAAATGTCCTTCAACGCCGTCACCGGCCGTGTCGACTACATAGCCGTTGTCACGCAGGGCACCAGCAAGCAAGCGCTGCAAGTCGGGATCATCTTCAACAACGAGAATGCGCATATTGTGTTTCCGTTAGCCTAACCCGCGGACTTTGAGAACCTGTCCTGTCCGGGCATCCACGATTATCACGATCTGGCGGCCTTCCTGGGTCAACCAGATTATCTCATAGACCAACCGCTCACCGCGCTGCATGGGGCCACGCGCGTCCAACGGTTTTCCTGGATAGATAGCATACAAATTGTTGATGACCGTATCCAACGGAATGACGCGGTCTTCATGCCTGTCATCGCCACCCCTTCCGCGACCGCGATTTCTACCCCGGTCGTCGTCACGCACTTGGATGATTGCACCTTCGTCGCGCGCGATGACGCGCCCGTTGTCAGCCCAAGCCGAAAAGCTTGATGCCACAATCACGATCAAAAACAGAAGGGTTCGCACGATGCTACGCATAACCACAGACATAGAGCCGCTTCAGTGAACCCCGCATGAATAAGCTATCCAGACCCAGTTCAGAAAGGCTGACGCATTATGGGCGTCAAGGGTTGGGTATCAGCCCTTTCACTTCATGGAGTTAAACGAAATGCGCAAACTTGCAACCACAGCAGCAACCGCCTTGACAATTGGTTTTCTCGGCTTTGCCTCACCGGTAATGGCAGACCACAACAATGGCTATCAAGGTGAAAATGGTCAATACATGGGCCAATACAATGGTAATGGCCCAGGAGCGGGCAATCCTTCAGGCGCTAACTATGGCAATGGTCAGGGCCATGGCTCAGGCGGTTACGGTCAGGGACATGACCGAAACGACGATGGTTATCGGGGAAATGGCCGGCATCGCGACGACCGATTCGACTTTGGCCGCCATGACCGCAACTCCGATGGCTGGGAACGCGGCTGGGGACGGCACGGTTATGACAACGACCGTCATGGCCGCCCCCTTTCTTACGGTCGCTTGATCCGCCGCCTGGAACAGCAAGGTTTTTACGGCGTGCGCGGCTTGCGGATGAGCCGGTATGGCGGAGGTTTGCGTGCGTTCGCATTCACTTATCGCGGACGTCCGGTGATGCTGCGGATCAATCCGTACTCGGGCCGCGTATTGGATCAGCGCTACGTGTAACCTTCAAGCGGTCGTGAACTGAATAGGCGCCGGGTCGAACACCCGGCGCTTTTTTATGCCGTCACCGACGGCCAAAAAGCGTCAGCACCACTGAGTGCTGCTTCCCGCCCCATTTTTTCAGCCCAAAAATTTTCCGGCCCGAATTCAGCGCGCCATGACCATAAGCGGCGCGTGGTGAAATGCAGCGTATGTTCTTTGGTGATTCCAATGGCGCCGTGAATCTGATGAGCAATGGATGCTACCGCCCCGGCGGCGTCGCCTGCACGCACCTTCGCGGTAGCGATGACAGTCGCGCGGGTCTCGAGTTGCTCCAGACTTGCAATGGCCGCATCGGCAGCGATTCCTGCTGCAGCAGTGTGACCCGCCAGAATCGCCAGCTGCTGTTGGATAGCCTGGAAGGCCGCTATTGGTTTGCCGAATTGAATACGTGTGCGGGCATACCCAACCGTCTGGATGAGAATGCGATCAAGTGCACCCGCGATCGACATGGCGCGAATCGCCGCTCCACCCAACAACAAATCGTGACCACTCATTTCGGGCACGGTGGTGCCTGCGGTATCGGCAAAGGCAATGGTGTCTCGCGGCTCGCCGGCGATGTTCGTTGCCTCGCTCAATTTTCCGCGGCGGGTGGCAATCAAGACCGCTTCCTCGCCATTCGACGCCGACAACAACACATGAGTGGCATGCCGCCCATAGGCAACCCGTGACGCAATTCCCTTCAAATGCGTATGGTCGCCGTGACGGTGTGTGTCTCCGTCCAATACCGCGAAGCTGATCGGGCCCTTTGGTGCCTTGACGCCCCGTGCTGCCAGGGCGGCACGCGCGAAGATGGTCTCACCGAGTGGAATAGGCACCAAATGACGCGCAGCAGCCCTCAACAAGACCGCCGTGTTTTCCGCACGCTCGGCCGACGCCGTGTCACGATCCGCCATAGCATCAAGAAATCCGGCCGATTCGACAGCGTCCCATAATGCAGCGCTCCATTCGCCTTTTTCGGCACTATGAAGCAATTCAGGCGTTACGTGATGCTCAAACAGACGATGCGCGGCGTCATGGACAAGTTGAGACGTGTCTGACATTGCGCTCACCTCAATCCCAGGCCGCGGGCAATGATGCCACGCAAAATTTCCCGCGTCCCGCCGCGCAGTGAAAATGATGGCGCAATCTGCGTGAGGTAGGCTTGCACACGCCGCATTGCGTCTCCTGCGTCTTGCGTTGCCTCGAGTCCAAACAAATCATGTGCGATTTCCGGAATGTCCTGTTCGAATACAGCGCCGATGTCTTTGACAAGGGCGGCCTCAAGCGCGGGATTCTGACCTTGCTGAAGTTGCGTCGCCACCGACAAAGACAAGCGCCGCAGTGCATGCAGTCTCGCGGTCAAGCGGCCAAGCGCTATGGCAACGCGTTCCGAAGGCGCCGGTCCCGCGGTCGCGACCAGTTGCTTGAGCAAGGCCAAGCTAGACAAGAATCGCTCCGGTCCTGATCGTTCATAGGCCAGCTCGGCCGTCACTTGCGACCAGCCCTGCCCCTCCGCGCCGATCAACGCATGGAGTGGCAGAAGCGCCTCGTCGAATACGACTTCGTTGAAATGTTCGTGGCCGGTCAAGTCGGCAATGGGACGAACGCTTATTCCGGGCAAGGACAGATCTACCAGAAACTGTGAAAGCCCAAGCTGGCGCTGTTCAACACTGTCGCCGGTGCGAAACAAGGCGATCATGTAATGAGCTTTGTGGGCCCAGGAACTCCACAGCTTTGTGCCACTAACCCGCCAGCCATCGTTCGTTTTAACCGCGCGAGTCCGCACGCTGGCAAGATCCGAACCCGAATCAGGCTCGCTCATGCCGATAGAAAAATAGGATTGGCCTTTGGCAATACCCGGCAAAATGCGTTGACATTGATCCTCGGTACCGAATTTGAGCAATAACGGTCCTGACTGACGATCTGCAACCCAATGGGCGGCCACAGGCGCGCCCGCAGCCAGCAGTTCTTCGGCAACAACGTAACGCTCAAGCGCTGAACGCTCGTGCCCGCCATATTTCTTGGGCCAAGTCAGGCCGATCAGTCCCCGGGCGCCCAGTTTTGTGCTGAACTCTGGACTAAAGCCGCTCCAGGATCGCGCCCGTTTTTCGGGCGCAATCGCTGAGACTTCGCTGGAAAGGAATTCCCGAACCTCCAGCCGCAGACGCTCGGCCTCCACCGGCAGTGATGCGAGGTGAAAGCGAAACGGCAAGTGTTGGGCAAGGTTCATGACGGCGCATTATGGCGCAATCTGTGAACCTCACTCAACCACGAATATGTAGCCGTCGTTTTAGGTGAGATTTAGCCGCTTGGCCGAACGGCGGCGGCGGCGCTCTTCACGGTCCCGAATGAGAAATCCCATAAAGAACCCTACACCAACGATGACCGATGCAACGATCAACGCGTCCATACCGGATCCTCCCGGTAGTCGAACTCACGCAACGACGACACAGGCTTGAAGCGGGCATGCGCCGCTTTGCGATAAGCGGCCAACGCCCTCACGCCGAAACCTGCACCATAACCCATACTAAACAACACCCCCACCGCGACGAACAACTCCATCTACCTATCTCCGTTCTTGAGGCCGGATGATTTACGGCGGACCGGACCGGATGATTGGACGAAGTGTGTTCGACAAACATCAGTACGGTTAGAAACGCCAGCAGCGCCTTGACACCACTGCATTTGTTATGAGCGTGAATTTTCGAAGCGTCAACACTTGAATAAAAAAGAATCGCAGCGACGCGCGCTGTGATTTGTAATCACGTGATTCGTTACGCGTATAAATCGCAATCGAAGAACAATCATCACTCTCGCCATGCGGACAAGTTGCGTGCACCGATCAATTGCGCGCCTAGCAGGTAGTCCCTTGCCAGAACTGCCGGCACCTCGTGCGAATCGATTCCCGTGTTGAAAGCGAAGGTGATCCCGCCGCGGCGGCGGATGCGTACATCTTCGTGAAGCCGTGTTGTATTTACGCCTGCATCGGCCAACACGTGTTCGACAATATCGAGACAGAGCTCTCGCTCCGGCCAGGCCGCGAGATAGTAGCAGCGCTCGCGGCGCAGCAAGGCTGGCGATCCACTTTCAAATCGCGACAGCACGCTGACTGATGGGTCAGCTTCGATAGTTTCGACCCACGTCCCGCAGGAATAACTCCGGTTTCCCCACGCGACCTTACGCAACAGCCCGGGGCGCAGGCTTTCGACACGCGTGACCTTGATCGGTAATAGTGACTGCAACGGACCCGGCGGCAAGTTCGTGGGTATTTGAAAGCTCGAAGTTTTCGCGCCCGTTCGAATGCCAAATACGACAGCGCCCTTGAATTTTGAAACCGAAAGCGCCGTTGCCTCCGCCACAAACGGCAGGCTGGGCACGAACACCGCGCGATAGGGTGTCAGCTCGGCGCCGGGAGTGACGATGTCAACATCGACGCCAAGCCTGCGCAACGCACTATACCAGTTGAACACCAGCGCCAGATAACTGAACGAACGGCCTTGCGGCTGAATCTCGTGCATCCAGGCTGCTTCATAGTCAAAGACCAAAGCCGCTTGCGCAGGCGAAGCCGGTTGGGCCGCAATGTCTCGCCACCACGATGCAAGCAATTCCAACGCAACCAGACCTGCTTCGTGCCCACCAACATCGAGCACATTATCTGGACGATTGAGACCCGCATGCATTTGTTCTTGGGCAAACGGTGCCTGGCGCCACCTGAAAAAGCTCACAACCTCCGCCCCATGCGCGAACGCTTCCCACGCCCACACACGAACCATGCCGGGTGCCGGGCTCGGATTCCATTGCGCCCAGTTCACCGGTCCGGGCTGCTGCTCCATCACCCAGAAGCGGCCTCGCCCTACGCCGCGATAAAGATCGTGGTGAAAAGCCGAGATGTCCGGATGACCCGTTTGCGCATAGCGCAGTCGTTCCGCTTCAGTGAAACCGGTCGCAACAATACTGTCGGTGAAACCCAACGGGTAAGAATCCCAACTCGCAAAATCCAGTGCTTCGCCGGTTTTGAAATGGTCGAAGTCCACAAACGCACCCATGAAATTGTGCGTGATGAAGCGGTCTGGCGACAATTGCCGCAGGATAGCCACCTGTTGGGCATTGAAAGACGCGACCTGATCCGACGAGAAACGATAAAAGTCGAGCACGTGGGAAGGATTGAGCTCGGTGACGGCCGCCATCGGCAAATCGATTTCGTCGAACGAGCGATACTCCATGCTCCAGAAGCGATTGCCCCATGCCGAGTTGAGCGAGGCGATATCGCCGTATTTCCGGCACAACCAAATTCGAAACGCCGCCAGCGCACACGCAGAGTACGAGCGCACAGTATCGTGACAACCGTACTCGTTATCTGTTTGCCAACCCGCAACCGATGGGTTGCGGCCATACCGCGCTGCTACTGCCTGAGTGATTCGCTGACTCTCTTGGCGATAGCGTTCACTCGAGAAACAATAATGCCGGCGCGACCCGAACCGTCGAACGCGGCCATGCCGGTCGATGGGCAAAATCTCAGGCGCGCCGTCGATCAACCATTTGGGCGGCGTAGCAGTGGGCGTCCCCATCACGATGCGTAGACCAGAAGCACCAAGTGTTTCCACGGCTTTATCAAGCCACGCCCACTCAAACCGGCCGGGTTCGGGCTCAATCGCGCTCCAGGCGAATTCCCCGATTCGGACAAACTTCAGGCCCATTTCCGCCATCCGTTTGGCATCATTTGCCCATAGGTTTTCAGGCCATTGTTCGGGATAGTAGCAAACGCCCAGCATGAATATTCCTTCACAGTCAAATCGCCGCAATGTTGCCCAACCATGGGGTGAGTGACAATGGCCGCTAGCAGTGGGCTTGGTTCAGTGAAAAAATGAGTTTGCAGGTAATTGAGTTAGGGCGAGTTGCCCTAGTGGAACAATCATGAGCGACGCAGATCAAAACGGCGAACTGTCCGGGGCCCCCGATCCGTGGGAGCACGAGCCTGAACGCACGCGCCGGCCCTGGTGGTTTTGGCTGGCGACAGCCTTTGGCGGTATTGTGCTGTTCATGTCGGCCTGCTTCGTCGCGCTGTATTATGTATACGCGCCGTCCCTGTCGATCACCGCAGACAGACTTGGCGAACTCAACCGCACACCTTCAATCACGCTGACTGACGCGGGCGGCAAAGTTTTTGCGACGCGCGGCGCGGCCTTCGGCTATCGCGTCAAAGTCGACGAGATGCCGAAATATCTGGCAACTGCATTCATCGTAACGGAAGACCGGCGCTTTTACTCGCACGGCGGCGTCGATTATCGCGGCTTGCTACGCGCCTTCATTACCAATTGGACTGCGGGTGCCGTCGTCCAGGGTGGCTCGACCATCACGCAGCAATTGGCCAAAAACACATTCTTGACGCCCGAGCGCACGTGGCGGCGCAAGCTGGAAGAAATGTTCCTGTCGTTTTGGCTGGAGCGTCACTATTCCAAAGACGAAATTCTGACGCTTTATCTCAACCGTATCTATTTGGGTTCCGGCGCCTATGGCGTCGATGCCGCCGCAAGGGAATATTTCGACAAATCCATCCGCGAGGTCTCGCTGTCAGAAGCCGCCATGCTGGCAGCGCTGACGCGCGCACCGTCGCGCTACTCACCTGATGTCAATCTGAAATTGGCACAACAACGTGCGGCGCTCGTCCTCGACCTCATGCTGCAAGAAGGATACATCAACGAAGAACAGGCGAAGAAAGCAAAGGCAAATCCCGCCAGGCCCGCCATCAAACCGGAAATCGAGAGCGCCAATTATTTTGCCGACTTCGTGATGGATCAGCTCAAAAAGCTCGACATCACGCTGAACAAGGACCTGGTCGTTCGCACGACCATCAACATCAAGCTTCAGGGTGCAGCGCAAAAGACCATCACACGTTTGCTCGACCGTGACGGCGCCAAGCGCAACGTGACCCAGGGCGCGTTGATCGCCATGGAGCCGTCCGGCGCCATCCGCACGATCATCGGCGGCAAGGATTATACGCAATCGACGTTCAATCGCGCCTATCAGGCCAAGCGTCAGCCGGGCTCGTCGTTCAAACCCTTTGTCTATCTGGCAGCCTTAGAGGCCGGACTGACGCCCAATGACATGCGCGAAGATGCGCCCTACGAGAACCGCGGCTGGAGCCCCGAAAATTATGACGGGCAATATCTTGGATTTATCACGCTGCGGGAAGCCCTCGCCAAATCCATCAACACCATCGCCGTCAGGCTCGCAGACGAAGTCGGCCGGCGCAAAGTGATCAGCGTGGCGCAGCGTTTGGGAATTACCTCACCCTTGGAACCCAACCGGTCCCTGCCGCTGGGGACCTCGGAAGTAACGCTCTATGAAATGACGAGTTCGTTCGCAGCCTTTGCCAATCAAGGCATTCGGTCTGAACCCTACGTGATTTTGGATGTCAAAACGTCTGACGGAACCGTGCTCTACCAATTCCGTCAGCCGCCCCCTGTCACGGTGATGAATCAAACCGCGCTGGAAGAAATGAACCAGATGATGTTTGAGGTCGTGCAATCAGGAACTGGTCATCGAGCAGATCTGGCACCCCGTCCCGCAGGTGCAAAGACAGGCACCAGCCAGGAATGGCGTGACGCATGGTTTGTCGGCTACACAGCCGATTTTGTTACGGGTGTCTGGCTGGGCAACGATGACAACTCTGCCATGGGTAAAATCGTTGGCGGCAGTTTTCCGGCCAGCATTTGGAAAAGCGTCATGCTGGAGGCGCACCGGACCACGCCGATCCATCCCCTGCCCGGTGTCAACGGATACAACTCTTCGGATGGCATTGCCGACGCGGGCAGCGAAGACAATCCTTGGGTAGAGCGCGACGGCAACGCCGGAAACCGAGATGATCGCGGCGTAATCGAAGATTTCTTCGACAGTCTGTTCGGCGACGAAGAGGAAAGACCGGAACAGATGTCGGCGCCGCCGCCGCCACGACGTATCCCGCCGGGCTTTGAGCAACCGGTGGATGACGAAACACAAGCGGAACCTGACACACAAGTTGAGCCCGACGGCATGGGGAATGTTGCGCCCGATAGGCCGCCGGGTGACCCGGAAACCCAAAATCCCCTTTAGGGCTCTTTTGCTGGCTTGAGTCAGCCGCTACGAAAGGTGTTTGCCAGTGTGGTTTCTGTTGCGATTGGTTGGCGGCGTCACGCTTGCGCTCTTCTTGGGATTATCCAGCGCCTATTACACGGCCCGCAATGTTGGCTTCGAGAGATTTATCGTCTCGAACGGCCCTTGGACCACGGACTTGACGTCGGGCGGCGTGGATGCCGGCATGTACACACGGGCGCGCGTGGCAATCACAGGCTTGCTCGCCCTCAACCAAAGTGAGGCGATCTACTACATCGCCAAACGCGACAGCGCCGGTGACACGCTGGATGGCAACTGCTCCTATCGCATCGAAGGGCGCGATCCTGACGCAAGATGGTGGAGCATCACGGCCTACGCCAATGACAACTTCCTCATCGACACGCCGTCGCACAATTACTCTGTGAGCAAAACGAGTGTTGTGCGCTCTGCGGATGGCATTTTTGTCGTGCGGCTGTCGCCGGCGGCCGAACAGCAGAATTGGATTGCAACTTCGCCCGCTGGCTTCGACGTTATGCTCAGGCTCTATAATCCGGGCGCGACCGTCGTGAAGGACCCTTCCGCCGCCTTTCTGCCCTCCATCACCAAGGAGGTGTGTTCATGACGTTCAATTGGCTACAGTTTGGCATGATCACCCTTTGCGGCGCTGCGTTGGTGCATTGGGCCGCAATTGCCTATGCGCCTGAGTTGATTATGGACCGTGTGCTGGCCGCGCGTGCTGAACAGGATTCGCAGACGACTGCCCATGCAGAGCGTGCAACGGCGGCGTCGCGCAGGATCGTCCGGCCTAGCCCCGATCTGCTGTACTCAACGTGCTTGTTCGATGTCTCCAGGCACCCGCTCAAGGTCATGACAGCCGCACCCACCGGCACGTATTGGTCGGTGGCGTTTTATGCAGCTAACACCGACAATTTCTTCGTCTTGAACGACACCCAAACCCAGGGAAATCCCGCAACGATTGTGATCGCCGGCCGCGGACAGGCCGTGGCACCGCAAGGCCCGGGTGTCATCGTCGTCAGCGCACCCTCGGACAAGGGATTGGTGTTGTTTCGCACCCTCATCAACAACGAAGCACGCCTGTCCGAACTCGATCAGCAAAGGCGGGCAGCGAAATGCGAGGCGCTGCAGACCCCATGATGCTTTTGTGTCTTCCTCCGCTTGCGGGGGAAGTGGCTGCGCAGCCTTTGCTGCTGCAGACGATGGGGGACTTCGCAGCCAACAGGACAATCGGCTTCACGTTTGGCCGACATTGCCAGTTTCCTTTGATCAGATACCCTTGGCAAGACTATAATCCCACCATCTCAGCAAAAGAGAAACATTCATGCCTCGTGTCCTACTCTTTGTGATTGCTTGCCTCCTGACCCTTGGTGCACCGGCGCTCGCCGCAAAGCCCAAAGCGCCCAAGCTCGTCAAGGTGACATTTGTGACCGACTGGAAGGCCCAGGCCGAACATGGCGGCTTCTATCAGGCCCTCGCCGCAGGGCTCTACAAAAAGGCAGGCCTTGACGTCTCGATCAAGCAAGGAGGACCGTCAGTGAATACACCGCAATTGATCGCGGCTGGCGCCGTCGATTTTGCCATGGGCTCGAACCACTTCCAGCCATTGAACATGGCCGCAGCCGGGGCCGATGCGGTGGCGGTGGCCGCGATCTTTCAGAAAGACCCCCAGGTTCTGATCACCCACCCGCGCAAAGACATCACCTCGATCGCCGACATGAAAGGCAAACCGGTGATGATATCGGATGCGACGGTGACCACGTGGTGGATCTGGACGAAATCGCGCTACGGCTTTGACGACAGGCAGATCCGCAAATACACGTTTAATATGGCCCCGTTTCTAACGGACAAGACCGCGATTCAGCAAGGCTATGTCACGTCCGAACCCTACACGATCGAAACCCAGGGCAAGATCAAACCGCAGGTGTTCATGCTGGCCGATTACGGCTATCCCGGCTATGCCAATTTCATCATGGCGCGCGGCAAAGATGTGCGCAAACGCCCGGCCATCGTGAAAGCCTTTGTTGAAGCCAGCATCGACGGCTGGGCCGCGTACCTGACCGGCGATGCGAAAGCCGCCAACGCATTGATCAAACGCGACAATCCGGAAATGAGCGACGACATCATTGCCCAGGCCATTTCCCAAATGCGCTCGCGCGGCATGGTGCAGGGCGGCGATGCCGCAAAACTCGGCATCGGCGCCATGACGGACGCACGATTGAAAGAGTTTTCCGACTTGATGAGAGTCAACAAAGTATTCGACGACAAACTCGACTACAAGAAAGCCTTCGATGCGCGCTTTGTGAACAAAGGCCGCGGCGTGGCAGTTGCAAAAGCTGCAAAGCCGGACTGAACGGTGCTGCTTTCCTTTTCGAACGTCACAAAAACTTTCACCAACGGCGTCAAGGCGCTTGATCGCGCGTCGTTTGCAATTGAGCGCGGCGAGTTTCTTTCGCTTGTGGGACCATCAGGTTGCGGCAAGAGCACGGCGTTGCGTTTGATCGCGGGGCTGACTGAACCAATGGGCGGCGAGATCACTTGGGCCGGGCCAAAGCCCGCCATTGGCTTTGTCTTCCAGGATGCGGCGCTCATGCCGTGGGCCAGTGTCGAGAAAAATGTGCGCCTGCCGCTGGAGTTGTCGCGCGCGGACGACGCCATTGTTCACAGCCGTGCAGCTGAGGCGCTGGAATTGGTTGGTCTGAGCGCATTTGCAAAATCCTATCCCCGCGAATTATCCGGCGGTATGCGCATGCGCGTCTCGATTGCGCGGGGCCTGGCGGCGCAGGCGTCGGTATTGCTGATGGACGAACCGTTCGCCGCCCTCGATGAACTCACGCGTGAACGATTAAACGATGAACTTCGCGCTCTGTGGGTCACACAAAAGCTCACAATCATTTTCGTCACGCACTCGATCTATGAAAGCGTCTACCTCTCGTCGCGCGTGGTTGTGTTGAGCGCGCGGCCCGGACGTGTCATCGCCGATCATTCGATGCCGGAGCCGCTGGCGCGCGACCTCAATTTCCGCACCTCTGAACTCTACGGCGAACGTTGCCGAGCTCTGCGCTCGGCCTTGCATGGAGGCGGACAATGAGTGCTGAACGCACACTCGCTTATGCCTTGCCAACCCTTGTGGCGTTGGCCGTGTTGGGTGCATGGGAGTGGACGGTTTGGGCACTTGAAGTGTCGAAGTTTGTGCTGCCTGCACCTTCAGAAATTTTAACCGCGGCCATCGGCGAATGGCGCTCGCTCGCCGAGTCTGCTTGGGTGACGGTCCGCATCACAGTACAGGCTTTTGTGCTCGCGCTAGTCATTGGTGTCGCCTTGGCCATTGTCTTCGCGCAAAGCCGTATGATCGAACGCGCGCTGTTTCCCTACGCCGTTACTCTGCAAGTTACGCCCATCGTCGCCATCGCGCCGCTGATCTTGATTTGGGTCGGCCTCGACAACGCCGAGCGCGCCGTGTTGATTCTGGCCACCATCGTCGCCTTTTTTCCGATCCTGGCCAACACGACGCTGGGCTTGCGTTCCGCCGACCGGCAATTGCACGAACTATTCGATCTTTACGGCGCCAGCCGCTGGCAACGCCTGGTTCGTCTCCAGCTTCCGGCAGCCCTGCCCTATCTTCTTGCCGGCATGAAGATCGCGGGCGGTTTGGCGCTGATCGGGACCGTAGTCGCAGAATTCGCCGCGGGCTCCGGCACATCGACTGGTCTGGCCTGGCGCATCGTCGAGGCCGGAAACAGACTGCAAATCGCAAAAGTCTTCGCCGCCCTGGCTTTGTTGTCTTTGATAGGGATTGCCATCTTCGGATTTTTGACAGCTTTCGAGCGTTTCTTCCTGCAAAAATGGCACGAAAGCGCCAGTAATAAGGAATAACACGTTAAATTTTGTTATATATTTTATTCTACGCAAAATATTGACAAATACAAAAATTCGCACCATCTTCCCCCCAGAGGATAGCGCAATGCCGCAAGTTCTAACTGCGAACCGGTTAAGCGATGGTGAGGTTGTCTACCTCGCCACTGACGGCGCGTGGGTCGAACGCATCGCGGCGGCGCAGGTCTTCACTTCTCCGGCTGAGGGCGAAAGCAGTTTGGACATCGGCGCCGCAGCCGAGCGCGAACTCAAAATCGTACACGCCTATCTGTTCGACATTACGCCCGCAGGCAAGCCTGTAAAAATGCGCGAAATCATTCGCGCGGCTGGGCCCACCGTGCGGCGCGATCTTGGAAAGCAGGCCGCTCTCTAATGTACCGCTACGACGAATTTGATCAAAAGGCCGTGGACGAACGCGTGGTTCAGTTCAGCGGCCAGGTCGCGCGGCGCCTGTCAGGCGAGTTAACCGAAGACGAGTTCAAGCCGCTGCGCCTGATGAACGGCCTCTATTTGCAGCTTCACGCCTACATGTTGCGCGTGGCAATTCCTTATGGGACCCTGTCGTCCAAGCAACTGCGGATGCTGGCGCACATCGCGCGCAAATACGACAAGGACTATGCGCATTTCACGACCCGCCAGAACCTGCAATACAATTGGCCCAAGCTTGCCGATGTGCCGGCCATCCTCGCCGACCTTGCGACCGTTGAGATGCACGCCATCCAGACCAGCGGCAACTGCATTCGCAACGTGACTTCGGATCACTTCGCCGGCGCCTCGGCTGACGAAGTCGACGACCCGCGCATCTGGTCCGAGATCATCCGTCAATGGTCGACCTTTCACCCTGAATTTTCCTAGCTGCCGCGCAAGTTCAAGATTGCGGTCACCGCTGCACCCAGGGATCGCGCCGCCATCAAAGTGCACGACATCGGCATTATCATTCGCCGGGACGCGGCGGAAGTGTTGGCATTCGACGTCTATGTAGGTGGCGGTCAAGGCCGCACGCCATTGATTGGCCACATGATCGGCGAAGCCGTCCCAGCTGAAGATTTGCTGGCCTATCTCGAAGCCACGATGCGCGTCTACAATCAGTACGGGCGGCGCGACAACATCTACAAAGCCCGCATCAAGATCCTCGTGCACCAGATCGGCGCCGATGAAATGCGCCGCCAGGTCGCCGTCGAGTTCGCTGAAGTCAAGGCACAAGGTGCCTTGGCCTTGCCGCAAGTTGAGATCGACCGCATCGCCGCCTATTTCGCAAGTCCTGCATTTGAAACGCTCAAGGATAAAAGCCCCACCACCGCAAACCACGCCTTCGGCGTCTGGCTCGAAAACAACGTCGCCAAACACAAAGTCCCGGGCTACGCGATTGTCACGGTGTCACTGAAACCAATCGGTGGCATTCCGGGCGACGCCAGTGCCGCTCAAATGGACATGGTGGCCAGCCTGGCAGAGACATACAGCTTCGATGAAGTGCGTGTCAGCCACGAGCAGAACCTGGTCCTGGCCCATGTGCGCCAGCGCGATCTGCTCTCCGTGTGGCAGCAATTGGATGCGGCAGGACTCGCCACCGCCAACTACGGTTTGATCACAGACATCATCGCCTGCCCGGGGCTTGATTATTGCGACCTCGCCAACGCGCGCTCGATCAATATTGCCCAGGCCATCAGCACGCGCTTTGCCAATCAGGACCGGCAACGCGAGATCGGCGAACTCAAACTGAAAATCTCTGGCTGCATCAATGCCTGCGGTCATCATCATGTCGGCCACATCGGCATTCTGGGCGTCGATAAAAAAGGCGTCGAATTCTACCAGATCACACTGGGCGGTTCCGGTGACGAGAACGCATCGGTGGGCGAAATTCTCGGGCCCGCGTTTGGTGAAGCCGATGTGCCGGACGCTATCGAAACCCTCATCGGCGTTTATTTCGCACAGCGTTCGCCAGGCGAGCGCTTCCTCGACACCTACCGCCGCGTCGGCATTCAGCCGTTCCGGGAGAAACTTTATGCCACTCATTAAAAACGCTGCCTTCACAGAGAATCAGTTCGTCCATGTGGCGGATGGTGAGGCCTTGCCGCAGGGCAATGTCATTGTTTCTCTGAAACGCTGGCAGGCCGAACGCGCCGGTCTCGTCACCCGCAACGCGCCACTGGGCGTGCGCTTGAACTCCGATCAATCCGCCGAAGCTTTGGCTGGCGACGTCCACCACTTTGCCGTGATCGAAATCGACTTCCCGAAATTTCGCGACGGCCGCGGCTTTTCTTCAGCGCGCGTGCTGCGCCAGCGCCTGGCCTACACCGGCGAAATCCGCGCCGTGGGCGACGTGTTGCGCGATCAATGGCTGTTCATGAAACGCTGCGGCGTGGACGTCTTCGAAGTCCGCCCCGGCACGCGGCTGGAAGATTTTCGCTCAGCCCTCGCCGAACAAACTGTATTCTACCAACGCTCCAGCGATCTTCACCGCAGCATTTTCGAACACCGCCACGCCGCCACACCGCCGTACTAAAGTCCCCCATCGTCTGCGAGCCACAAGTGCTGCGCAGCCACTTCCCCCGTAAACGCAGGAAGACACAAAAGCCTGCATCTGCCCCCGCTTGCAGGGGAAGTCCCTGCGCCTGCCGAAGCTCTTGCGTAGGCGGGCTGCACGGAAGGGGGCCCTTCCAATGTACAGCACAGCAGTAAGAACTCACGCAAAGCAATGGGCCCGCCCCGCCCTACCCCTTCGCCTCGGTCAGAAAATCGCGCCCATGGCGGTCTTCAATCTCGATTACCCATAGATCGGCATCGCGCGCCCGCGCCCGCCCGATATAGGCTTCCGCCACCTCGTCTGCGACCACGTCGGCGCCGGTGCCCTTGATCCAGCGCCGCCCGCCATCACCTCCATAACTGGACGACCACACTACCGCCGTCCCATTCAGCAGGGACACCTTGACCAGCACCGCTCCCGCATCGATCTCGCCTTTGCGCGCCACAAATGCAGACGCACCGCTCAGCTCCGCCCGCCGGATCAGTGCCTGCACCCAAATCAGTGTCTTCAAGCGTGGTTCGGTCATTGTCCTAACAAATCGTTACCCGTCCAAATAGTGCCACTGAGTCCTTCTTGCCACTGGTTGTAGAGACCAACTTGCGATTCTCTGGGGCTGCGATTCGGGGCGAGTCGCGGCAAGCGTAGAGGGGTAGTCCGGTGGCAAGGTCAGCTGCAACGCATAACCTATCGCATCAATTTCAATTCCACACCATCCCCATGTCGCGCGCCATCATCCTGGGGCTGGCAGCGTCCATGTTGCTGTTGCACCTGGTCTGGCGCTTTGACACCACATTTGCGGGGCTGACCACAACTGGCACCGTTCTTTCAATCACGTTGTTTGCCATGGAAGCCTTCATCGCCCTGGCGCTGATTGTGGGCGCGCTCGCCGAGCTGCTGCCATCAGCGCTGGAGGTCGAGCCGCATTGCGTCCCCGAGTTCGAACTGCCCACGATTGACATTTTCGTCCTCATCGCTGACCCCAAACACGCGCCAAAGGCCGCCTACTCGCTCGCGGTCGCGGCCCAACTCGACTATCCGCGTCAGCTGACGCACCTCTATCTCGTCGGCCATGGCCGCGCCTGCGAGAACGCGAACGCTCTCATCGCCCTCGCCGAGCGCACAAAATCTTCGTGGCTATCGGCGTCTGTAGAAGCGCCCGCCGGCAGCGCCATCAATGCCGCCCTCGCCCGCACGGGCAGCAGCCTCGTTCTGGTCCTCAACGCGGGTGAGGCACCCACACCCGACCTTCTACGGCGCGTCGCCGCAGGCTTTGTGACCAACCCCAGACTTGCCTTTTGCGATGTGCCGCTCTTTGCCATCGACGGTGACCCGATGCTGACCGACATCGACGTCACCCAGCGCCTGCCCAACGATCCGGGTCACTTCTTCAAATCGTGCCTGAAATCGATCGGGGGCGTTTCAAGCGCCGTGGGCCTCGGCCAAAAGACACTGTGGCGCCGTGCGGCCCTATCGTCGAGCGGTTCGCTCACGCGCACAAACTATCGCCCCGATGCCGTCGCCCGCATTCGTGCGGCCCAGGATCATTGGCAGCGCGGCGTGGTTTCCCGCCCGATGATTGCAGCGCTGGCGCCTGACACCGTGCGCGACTATCTGCACCAACGCCTTGCTCAACGCTTGGGCACCATCGATGCCGCTCTCACACGCGATCCAATGATGGCACCAGGCCTGACCCTGCGCGAGCGTTTGTCCTGGATGCCGGCTCTGTTCGCGGCCCTCACACCGTTTGCCTGGGCGGTTGTGTTTGCCATTCCGCCGCTCTCGGTCTTGTTTCGGGTCCCCCTCATCGCCGGCGCAGGACTCATTGAAGGCGCCACCCTTTCCCTGGGCGCCATGGCGGTGGCGTTGATGCTCGCCGGCACTCTCAATGCCGGCATTCGCTCCACACTCATCGCCACCTGGAGCGAGATGCTGGAATCGTTCTTGTCCGCGCCCTCGTTGATTTTGCTCATGCGCGGCCGCGACAACGGCGAACACTCACCCGAAATCGAACGCGCCAACGGCCTGCTTGTCGTCGTCTTTGCGCTGCTGCTCGCGGGCACCACGGCCTGCATCGTTGCCTGGAACCTGCGTCCGGAGTATCGCGCCCTCCTCGCCCCGGCCTCAGCGATCACGATTTTCGGCGCCTGCTTTTTTGCCTGCCTGCTCGGCGCCATAGCCGAGCCGCGCCAGCGCCGCCTCTCACCCCGCGTTGCCCGGCGCTTCGACGCCGAACTTCTGCTCGGTGGCGAGAAATTCCTGGGCCGCCTCGCTGACATATCCGTCCACGGCGCCCGCTTCATTGCCGACGAGCTCGTCGACCTCCCCGCCCGCGCCATCGCAGGCGTGATAACCCTCAAAGGACCAGCGGGCAAAGCGATGCTGCCGGTTCAACTCTCCAGGCAAACCGAAACCTCTGGCCGCTCCGCCTTCGGCCTTTCGTTCACCGGACGCACCGTGGGCGAGTTCGCCACCGTCGTTCGTCTGGCCCATCGATCAGGCGACGCTTACGCAGACATTTGCGATGCCCGCGCCAAGCCGGCCGGTTTGATGCGCCTGTTCACGTCCCTGAGTCTGCGCGGTACTATGGACTTTTTGCGCAAAGTGATCGCGCCCCGCCGCATGAAATAGGGGACACAATGTCAGGGCGAATATCCACACCTTAAAGGGCAATTACTGGATGTAGAACTCAGGCGCACAAAATTCCGCCAAATTGCGCGCAAATTTAATTATTTTATATCACGACTATTCCCTTGACAGATTCCAGAACAAGCGCACACTCAATGGGTACGAGGTTGCAAGAACAACCCCGTCAAGCGGAGCCACGGCACTTAGGAGGGAGAATGACGCCACCTGAAAGTCACAAAGCCTTCGCCGCGTATCGCGAGGGCACGGTCTAAAGCCTCGAGGCATAAACAGGTGTAGACAGCACCCAAGCCACGACACGCTGGACCGATCAAAACACAATTTGACATACCATAACGAGGTGATCCTCGTAAACTTAGCCCGGCTCTGCTGGGTAGTTCGGAAGTGATTAGCGAGCCCCGCGAACGATGCGTCGTCCGGGGCTTCGCATTTTTTTGTCTGCCCCCCATCCCCTGCGAGCCACAAGTGCTGCGCAGCCACTTCCCCCGCAAGCGGGGGCAGACAGAAAATCTTGTGTCTTCCCCCGCTTGCGGGGGAAGTGGCTGCGCAGCGTAGCTGCTGCAGACGATGGGGGAAGTGTCGCGGCTGCGACTGCCACCCCATATTTATGGGATACCAATTACGCTTCAGCGCCGGTGATCAACATCACAGCCACGCCCCAGATCATGGCAAACGGCAATCTCGCAACTTGCGGCAGCGGTCCGCATCTTCCAAAACAACCTCCAAGTAACACGAGTAACCGTTCAAAATGTCTGAGCCCCTTTCCGCAGCACCATCGCCGGGCAGCGACCGCATACGGGTCGCCATCGTCGAGGATGACCCGGTTCTGCGCAACCATCTCATCGAGACGGTTGGCCAGGT
>JAWXBO010000171.1:0-21741 GCA_034440175.1 Alphaproteobacteria bacterium | reverse complement strand
TCGCGCACAGTTGTTGTGCCATACCCCAGTTCCGCAAACACGATGCGCGCGGCATCGATGATGGCTTGACGATTGCTCGCTTTCGTCTCTTCGCGCTTGCCACGCGCCCGCGCGTCCAGTTCGATGCTCATGCGTCTACCAGTGGTTTGACGTTTGGCCTGACAACGCGCGGCGGGACAGGCAGGACAAAACCAGCCGCCGCCGCGCGCTTTCGCCCACGCACAAGCTCACGCCGCAGATCATAGGTATACTCGCCGCAATTGATCTGAATGGTATGCCGGGGCGTTGAGACATACCCCGCCTTCGCTCGCTCAAACATTTCAACGCGTTCGCCATTCAAAACTGCCGCCGGTGGCAAGGCAAACTGACCCGTCAAATATTGAGCGATAAACTTTGCCTGTTCTTCGGCGATCGGCATCATCGCACACAAGGGTTGCACCAGCGCCAGGAAAAACAGATTTGAGAATCGTGGATCAATCATCCGCTTCCACAGCGCAATATCGTTTCCCGGCGCCGAGATGAACCCTTCCTCAAAAAACGGAAATGAAATCTTGTATCCGGTGCACCAGATGATGACATCAATATCTTCCAGTGTTCCGTCAACGAAGCTGGCTTGACGGCCCCTCAAGTCCTTGATGTCCGGCTTGGGCT
The DNA here is from genome assembly GCA_034440175.1 of Alphaproteobacteria bacterium. Taxonomy (GTDB): domain Bacteria; phylum Pseudomonadota; class Alphaproteobacteria; order Micropepsales; family Micropepsaceae; genus SZUA-430. Next base: position 21,090 of record JAWXBO010000171.1, on the reverse strand, counting down.
TGATGTCACCCGACCCAACACGGATATAGAGCTCCTGACTGACCGCCGGATGCGTCGACAATAGCGGGTGATCAGGCTTGGGCAGACCATACTGCTCTGGCCGTCCGGCAGTCGCGGCCAACTGCCTCTCGGCCAACCAGCGGAAGAGTTCAAAGGGCATCATGCGCTGCCACCAGGGCGGATCCTGGGAAGGGTGCACCGACTGCGCGTCCAGAACCTTCCCGGCGGTGTATTTCGGGATCACCCAATAGCCGCGTCGTTGAGACAAATACACATTCTTCGCCACGCCCTTGCGGCCCAACTCACACGCCAAATCCAGCGCCGAGTTGCCAAACCCGACCACCAGCACATTGCGCCCAACGCAACTGACCGGATCATACGGATCGATATATTGATGCGAATGAATCTGCTTGCCGTCGAACCTGCCGGGATACATCGGCTCTGGCCATCGTGGATCCCAATGGTGACCGTTGGCGACAATCAGCGCATCGTAGAGCCGCTGCTCGCCGCTGTCGAACTCCACCTTCCACAAGCCATCAGCCGACTGCTCCGCACGTTTGACGCCGGTGTTGAACAGGATGCGTTCGCGGATGCCGAAATGATCAACATAGGAATCAAAATACTGGGCGATCTGCGCATGATGCGGATAATCCGGAAAACTCCTAGGCAACGGAAAATCCGAATACGCCATCTTGTCGCGCGAAGTGTTGATATGCAACGACCGGTAGGCCGACGACACTTCATTTTTGTTCTTGAACACCCAATTGCCGCCAACACGATCCGACTTCTCGATGCAATCGAATGGAATGCCGGCGCCCGCAAGCACCTTCGCCGCCGCAATGCCACTCGAACCCGCACCGATGATGCACGTTTTTGGAAGGCGCGGATCAACCACGCGTGGTGATATGGGCATCATTGCCTTGAATATTGCTCAGCCTGCAGAGCATATTAGTCATTCGTGACGCCACGTCAACTTTTTGCGCCAAGGCCTGACAGACGCCGGGAGCGTCGCTCCGTTGACAATTCCGCCTGTGGCCCTACCACTCCCAAATATGAGCAATTTTCCTGACCACACAGCCGGATTCATTCTTCAAGGCATCCCCCACGCCGCAGCCCTCAAGCTGATGATCATCGACGTCAAGCCGGGCGAAGCTATTTGCAAAGTGCCCTATGCCGAACACCTCATCGGCAACCCCGATACGCGAGTGATTCACGGCGGCGTCATCACCGCTCTGCTCGACAATGCCTGCGGAACCGCAGTCGGTTCGAAAACGGCGTTGCAAGGCCAGATCGCCACGCTGGATTTACGAATCGACTATATGAAAGTGGCAACGCCAGACGAAGACATCTTCGCCTTCGCCGAATGCTACAAGGTGACCAAAAACATCGCCTTCGTCCGCGGCGTCGCTTACCACACGGATCGCAACGACCCGATCGCAACTTGTGTCGCGAGCTTTATGCTGGGTACCGCAAAAAGCACAAGAGGCGAGGCCCGCTAATGGAATTGATCAAGCGCGCCCTCGCCGAAGGCCGCAAACCCGATTTGCAGGCGCTGGTCGACGCCATTCCCTATTGCCGGTTTCTGGGAATAGACATCGACCGCAAAGGAACAGAGCTCACAACAATCTTGCGCTTCGATCAAAAGCTAATTGGCAACCCAATTCTGCCGGCCCTTCACGGTGGTGTCGTCGGTGCCTTCCTGGAAGTGACCGCGGTCATCCAACTCATGCTCGAAATCGAAAGCGAAGACTTGCCTAAACCCGTCGACATCAGCATCGACTATCTGCGCTCTGGCAAACCTGTCGATACCTACGCGCGCGCAATCATCACCAAGCATGGCCGAAGGGTTTGCAACGTCCGCGCTGAAGCCTGGCAAGATGAGCACACAAGGCCAATCGCGGCCTTGCACGGCCATTTCCTGATCAAGCCCAAAGACCAGGCCCAAACCTGATTATTTTCCTCTCGCCCTCAGGCAAACTCAGCGTGAAACTGCCAACCATTCGCGCAATCGGGTCTTGCGCATTCAGGCCTTCGGCGTAAAGTCCGCAGCATGCGATATTTCCCTAGTTAGTTGCGTAACTGCGTTCCCAACTCACACGGAGAAATCATTATGCGTGGCTATTATCGCGATTGGATCGCTTGGACCCTGCTCACCGCCATCATTGTTGTCACTGGCACTGAGTACTATGTGCAACAGCGGACAGGAATGTCGTCTGCCGCCTACGTGTACAAAATCGTAGTGACCGCCAACCGCAACACCCCCTAGATTTGGTTTCTGCGAAAAAAAAGGCATGTGCTCGCTTCAGCGGGGGCAAGAAGCTTTGCCTTTCTCTTGTCGGGCGAACGGCCGCTCCAACTTTTGAGGTACCTCGATTGGAGAGTCTTCACCGTGACCCTCGTCACTGAACAGCCCGGTTACGATATGTCCTCAGCGAATGCCTGCCATGACATCATTAACTCATCTTGAACTGCGTCTGCACAAACTCTAACTTCAACACATGGCAGAAATGGCATGGGTTTTTTGCTAGAGGCTTTCGAGGGGGGAATAAGAAAATGTCTAACAACTGGGAAGACTCATTGATGGGCCTCTCCTTTGCCGGAGCGGTGGCATTTGGGATGATGCTTCATCAGATCCGCGCTCCAGAGTTGGCCGTTGACGCCATGGCGGAAGACACGGTGGCACAACTCGCCGCCGAACCGCTGGCTGAAAAACCAAAGCTGACGTTCACTGTCACCGGAAAACGCCTGCCAAAAGAATGCAAAGGCGAACCCGAGAGCACGGAAATCGCCGAACGCTGCGAAGCGCTGCGCGACCAGACACGCGTTGATGTGAAATTGAACAAATAGGCCGCTTATAAAACGCGAATGCTTTTGGGCACGCTCTTGTCGTGCCCTTTTTGTTGCGCCGGATTACACGTCTTCCGGTTCTTCAAGCACGACATTGTGCCCCCACAACCGGCGGATATTCTTGAGGACTGAGTCCTTGGTATTCTGCGCCAGCGGAATACCACGATGCCTGTTGTGGCGCAGGGTCAGCGTCCGGTCGCCCGCCAGATTCGCGCCCACCACTTGAATATCCGGCTGATGGGTCGAAAGGTCATAGAGACGGGCCAGCGAAGTGCGGAGCTTTCGATAGCCAGCATCGTTGTGAATAGCGGCCACCGTGTATACCGGATCTTCCGTTTTATCGCGCACCGCGAAAAGCTTGAGATCGCGCATCACTTTGGGACTGAGAAACTGCTGAATGAAACTCTCGTCGCGGTAGTTGGCCCACGCATACTTCAGAATATCGCGCCAATTGCCCTTGCCGGCAAAATCAGGAAACCAATCGCGATCTTCCGCCGTCGGGTGCTCGGAGATGCGCTGAATGTCCGACATCATCGCAAATCCAAGCGCGTACGGATTGATCCCGTAATAGCGGCCTTCATCGAACCCCGGCTGCATGACGACACTGGAATGCGAATGCAAAAACTCGAGAATTGAACCCTCGCTGATTTGTCCGCGATCATAAAGCGCGTTCATGATGTAGTGATGGACAAACGTCGCACAGCCTTCGTTCATCACTTTGGTTTGCATCTGTGGATAAAAATATTGAGCGATATTGCGCACAATCCGCAAAATCTCGCGCTGCCAGTTCTTCAGGACCGGGGAATGCTTTTCCAGGAAATAGATCAGATTTTCTTCGGGAAGATTCATCGGCGCATGCAACCCGACCGTTTCATCCTCATCCACCGACGCCATGTCGGCGCTCATGTCACGGGCCGTGCCGGGCAGTGTCCGCCATAAATCGTTGAAGCTCTGTTCCTCATACTGGCGGCGTTTGCGCAAGCGTTCTTCCCGCTGAACTTTGGACGGCCGCGGCGGCCGCCGGTAACGGAACACCCCTTGGTCCATCATCGAATGTGCGGCATCCAGAATAGCTTCGACCTCATCGAAGCCGTATTTTTCCTCGCATGCCGAGACATACTTTTTCGAGAAAGCCAGATAGTCGAGAATGGCTTCCGCATTTGTCCATTGCCGGAACAGGTAATTGTTCTTGAAGAAATGGTTGTGGCCGAAACAGGCATGCGCCATCACCAGCGCCTGCATCGTCGTTGTATTTTCTTCCATCAGATAGGCGATGCATGGATTCGAATTGATGACGATCTCATAGGCCAGCGCCTGCCAGCCTTTGTTGTACATTGTTTCTTCGCGGGCAAAAATCTTGCCAAACGACCAATGATGATACATCAGCGGCATGCCATGCGCCGAGTAGGCGTCAAGCATCTGCTCGGATGAAATTATTTCGATCTGATTGGGATAAACGTCCAGCTTCAGATCATTGAGCGCCACATCCTCGACCGCCGAAAACACGCGTTTCAGTTGCGCAAAATCCCACTCTGAACTGTCGAACAGCAAGTCACTCATGCGGCAGCCTTTCGTGCCTGACCACCCAGGAGAAGCACAAATAGTGCCTTCAGAAAATCGGCCTGCTCCACGTGGCGCCGGGAAAACATATGGCGCGTCTCGACCTCGCCATGTCCCAACCCATCAAACGTGACATAGCGCGTCCCCGGCAGAACCATCGAAGTGGCAGGCACCAATCCGTCATTGACAAGGCCCAATTCGTTCAGCCAGCGGCCAGTCGGCCATCTTAAGGACTGAAGCGTCGATTGCACACACATCACGGAAACGTCGTTCATCGCTTGGGCGATCTCTACGGCGTGCTCGTCCATGTACTGACCACGCACGTCCGTGCGCAAAGCGCAAACTGTGTCGGGATTCACACCCAACAGCCTTGACGCCGCGCGGCCGGCAATCCGCGCCCGATGATTGCCGCACACAACATCTGCAACCGGTGACCCAAAAAAGGGCGACTGAAAGGCGATCCATCCCTCGACAAAGCGGCGCACCTCTGGAAAGGCAACGAGTGTTTGCAACACGTCCAGCCCGCTCTTCGAATGCGTCACGATCCAGGTCGGACAGTGATGCACTCTTAGAATCTCGGCAAGGCGCTCACCGTTGCCCGCAACGCCAGCACCCGTTTCGATGTCCGCAATGTCCGCGCCAAATCCTTGATCCCGCAATTGGCGCACCAGTTGCGTCAAGTATTCCACCAGCTTCGTACGTCTGACATTCAGCGCAGCCCCACTCCAGAGAGAGGGCACAAACAAAATACGCGACGCCCTGATGCGATGCGCGACCCGCTGAAATGCAACGTCGGCGATATCAGCATTCAGCGTCCCGCCGGTAAAAAACGCCTGAAGCTTTTGTGTTTCGTCGCTGGCCATTGGCGCACGTTTGAGCCGCACATACCGGTCGGCAGGCGGGTCATACTCAAGCCACCCGCGCAGCCGGCCCCAAACACCCGCGCCCGCCCCATTCACGATTTGGCCTCCGCTTGGTCCTTCGAGAACAGCTCGCGAAAGACGGGAAATATATCCGACGGTTTCGCGATACGTTTTGTTGCAAAATTCTTCCAGCCCTTCGCCACCGTACGGTAAGCCCGCCATAACTCTGCCCCCGATTCTTCGCTGGAAAACACTTCCATTTCCCGTTCGTCGAGGATTTCGATATAGGCATAGTACTGGCAGATCGGCATCAAATCATGATTGAGCATCTCAACGCAGCGTGTGGCGTCGCCTGTCTGGGTGTAGCCATCCGAAGCCTGGGCCGCGTAGATATTCCATTCCCCCGTCGCATAGCGCTCGTGCACAATCTTCTTCATCTCTTCAAGCGCCGTGGACACGATCGTGCCCCCCGACTGCCGCGAATAGAAAAACGTATGCTCGTCAACTTCCTGGGCATCATGGGTGTGGCGGATGAACACGATATCCAGCCGTTCGTAGCGCCGCTTCAAGAAGAGGTGCAGCAACATGAAGAACCGTTTGGCGAGGTCTTTCTCCCGTTCGCCCATCGAGCCCGAAACATCCATGAGGCAGAACATGACCGCCCGGCTCGTCGGCACCGGCTGGCGTTCAAAAGCGTTGAACCTCACATCGAGCGGATCGAGAAAAGGCACCCATTTGCGCCGGTGCTCCAGACGCGCGATCTCTGCCTCCAGAGCCGTAATCTGATCGCGATCATCCGGTTCACGGGCCTTGAGCACCACCAGATGCTGACGCAGCGCCTCGATTTCTTCTTCTTTTGGACGGCGCATCGCCAGCCGCCGGCCAAACGAATTGCGCATCGTGCGGACCAGATTGATCTGGTTGGGCGAACCCGACGTCGTCATTCCGGCCCGCCGCCACGTATAGGTCTTGATCTCTTTGAGCGCCGTCTTGACCAGATTGGGTAGTTCCAGGTCCTCAAAAAACAGATCGAGAATTTCGTCCTGGCTCAGTGTGAAGCTGAAATCGTCCTCACCCTCACCACTGGTCGAAGCGTCTTTGCCCCGCCCCTGGCCATCGCCTTGCCTCGGCTTCTTGATTTGATCGCCTTCGACAAAATCCTTGTTGCCCGGCAACACCCGCTCGTGCTCGCCGCCCGCCGCCGGATCATGCCGGAACCGCGGCTCCTTCGTGCTCTTGGTAGGGATCGAAATCCTTTGATTCTTCGCAAAGTCCGAAACCGTGCGGTCTTTGAGCGACTTTTGCACGGCGTCTTTGATCTCAGCGCGCGCACGCCTGATAAAGCGCTGCCGGTTAGCAAGGCTTTTGCCTTTGGGATTCAGACGCCGATCAATGAAATTCGTCATAAATACCGCCGGGGTGCCCGCCTCGCATCGGATGAAAGCGAAGGCTACCCCGCCTTGTTCACGCGCATGTACCATTCGACAAGACGCCTGACCTGACGCGCCGTGTAGTGGCGTGCCAGCATGCGCTTGACGAACTCATTGTGTTTGGACTGAGTATCGGTGTCCTTTTTGGACTCGAACGAAATCACCGGCAACAAATCTTCGACCTGCGTGAACATCCGCTTTTCAATCACGTTGCGGATCTTTTCATAGGACGTCCAGGCCGGATTGCGGCCGTCATGCGTCGAACGGTGGCGCAGCGCGAACTTGACGACTTCGTTGCGGAAGTCCTTTGGATTGGCAATACCAGCCGGCTTCTCGATCTTCGACAACTCGTTGTCGAGCTGTTGGCGATCCATCATCTGACCCGTATCGGTATCCTTGAAGTCCTGGTCTTCGATCCAGGAATCGGCATAGGAAATATACCGGTCAAACAGATTTTGACCGTACTCGCTGTATGACTCAAGATACGCCTTCTGAATTTCCTTGCCGATAAACTCCGCATACCGCGGCGCCAACTCGGCCTTGATGAATTCAACATAACGCTTCTCGGTTTCGTCAGTGTATTGCTCGCGTTTGATTGCCTGCTCCAGCACGTACATCAGATGCACCGGATCAGCCGTCACCTCGTTCGTGTCGTAGTTAAACGTCTCCGACAGGACTTTGTACGCAAAGCGCGTGGAGATACCGCCCATGCCTTCATCAACGCCGGCCGCATCTTTGTATTCCTGGAGAGTCTTGGCCTTGGGATCGGTATCCTTCAGCTTCTCACCGTCATAAACGCGCAGCTTTGAATAGAGATTGGAATTCTCGTGCTCTTTGAGCCGCGTCAGCACACAGAACTTCGCCAGCATCTCAAGCGTTTCGGGTGCGCACGGAGAGTTTCCAAGCTCACTCGTCTTCAGTAATTTCTTGTAAATCTGAACTTCTTCGTTGGCGCGCAGACAATACGGCACTGTGACCACGCAGATACGGTCGAGAAAGGCTTCGTTGCTCTTGTTGGCCTTGAACTGTGTCCACTCCGACTCGTTGGAGTGCGCCAGAATAATGCCCTGAAACGGAATCGGCCCCAAAGTTTCCGTGCCGATATAGTTTCCTTCCTGCGTCGCCGTCAGAAGCGGATGAAGGACCTTGATCGGCGCTTTGAACATTTCAACGAACTCAAGCAGGCCCTGGTTCGCGTGGCACAGACCGCCAGAGAAACTATACGCATCCGCGTCGTTCTGACTAAAGCGCTCAAGTTTGCGAATATCGACCTTGCCGGTCAGCGCTGAAATATCCTGGTTGTTCTCATCGCCGGGTTCCGTCTTCGCAATCGCAATCTGTCGAAGCTTGGAAGGCGTGATTTTGACGACTTCAAACTTCGATATGTCGCCACCAAATTCGTCGAGCCGCTTCACCGCCCACGGGCTCATCAATCCGGTCAAGCGATGCTTGTCGATATTGTAGCGTTCGCTCAACAGGTCGGCGAGTTCGGACGTCCGGAACAATCCCAGCGGCGATTCAAAGACGGGACTGATAGTGTCGCCGGCTTTCAGCACATAAATCGGATGCGTCTCCATCAGATCTTTGAGGCGTTCCGCAAGCGAAGACTTGCCGCCGCCAACCGGGCCCAGCAGGTACAGAATTTGCCGCTTTTCTTCCAGGCCTTGCGCGGCATGTTTGAAATAGCCGACGATACGCTCGATCGTATCTTCCATGCCGAAGAAACCTTCGAACACGCGATACATCTTGATCGTGCGATTGAAGAACATGCGCGACAGCCGCGGGTCGCGCGATGTATCGACGAGCTCCGGCTCGCCAATCGCGGCAATCATGCGCTCCGCCGGCGTTGCGTACATCATAGGATTATCGCGCGCAGCCAGCAGATAATCCCGCAGTGACATGCTCTCGAATTTCTCTCGCGCATAGGCTCGAGAGAATGCGTCAAAGACATCCAGTGAGTTGCTCATGATCTGCGCCTATCCCGATGTTACGCACACTGAAACCAAGGTCAGCTTGCCAGTCTGAACGACTGCAGTGTCGTAAAGATGGCCGCCTGACCGAACAGCCAACTATGCATTTTCTAAATAGTGCCCTGATCCCCTGAAGCAATCGTAAACTTTGGTTAAGTCGCGCAAAAATGAACGGTTCTGAACCAGTGTACATCTTCAAGCCCGGTGACACGGTCACTTTCTGTGCAAAGCCAATATCAAAACGATTCGTCCGTGATGCATCTGCCGCAGAAGAAGTCGCATTCTCGCCGCAATCCGGGCCGCTTTGCGACACAGCAACTGTTTTATTCTCCACCCCGCCAAGAGATGGCGCCGCCCCCGAAGTTTTAGGAGAGACCGAATGCGCGTTAAGACACCATACACACTTCGTGAAATTTTTCTACGTGCCACGTTCGGCACGCTTTGCTCACTGGCGCTGTTAGGAACGACAGCACTCGTTCCGGCCAGTGCGGCGCAGGATCCACTGCGCGGCCACGTTCAATTGGACCAACCTACGGTTTTAGCCAATGGAACACGTATCGTTTATGCAGTGGTGTCTTTTGAAGGCGTCGACACCGACCCGGGAACGGTCAAGGAACGGCCGCCTCTGAACGTTTCGCTGGTACTCGACAGATCGGGTTCCATGTCTGACGCAGGAAAAATGGAGTATCTGCGCCGGGCCGCAAAACTCGCCGTAGACCGGCTTGGCCCCAAGGATACGCTATCCATTGTAGAATATGACGACCAGATCAACCTCATGTGGCCCGCCCACAGTGTCGGCAACCTGGCGGAAGTCAAGGCCATGATTGACGCGTTGGAACCACGTGGTTCCACAAACTTGACCGGCGGGATGATGCGCGGCGTCGATGAAGCCAAAGACGCACTGGATGGGCCGGCCAGCAAATCAGGAACAATCACGCGCGTAATTTTGATGTCCGACGGTTTGGCAAATTCGGGAATCACGGATCCTCAGGAAATTGCCCGGTTGGTGCGCGGCGCCAAATCTGACGGAATCCGCATTTCCGCGATGGGGCTTGGCCGCGACTATGACGAAGATCTCATGCAAGCCGTCGCAGAAAATGGAGGTGGCCGTTACTACTATATCGAGCACCCGACCCAAATGGCTCGCGTCTTCCAGGATGAATTGGGCTCACTGTTTGAAACCACCGCCAAAGATGTAGAGCTGCAGTTCTCTGGCAAAGCTATCGTGCGTAAAGTGGAAATCGTCGGCTACGACGACGCCTCAGGCTCCCAGAATGTAAAGCGTGGAATAGAAGATCTGTTTGCCGGCGAGAAGCGTACAGTTCTGCTTCGTCTTGAAATCGCAGCACCGTCGTCGGGGCATATCGACCTCGGCTCGGTAACAGTCAACTACAAGACTGCAAAGTCTGGAGAAGCGCGTCAATTCAGCCACGCCCTCGCCATCGATGTCTCAACCGACAAAGCTGCAATTGACCGGGCGCGCAATAAAAGCGCTTCCGCAGAAGCAACTCTTGCCGAAAGCGATCGCGTCCAGAAAGAGCAAGTTAAACTCTACCAGTCCGGGCGCCACGACGAAGCCCAGAAAAACATGACGACTTTGGCCAAGGACCTTGAAGAAAAAAACCGCACACTCAACGACGACCGTTTGCGGCGCAAGGTTGAAGCCATCAAAGTAGAAAACCGTCAGATGAATGAAGCGGTGGCGTCGCCCTCGGCACAGCAAGACTATCTAAAAGCGAGCAAGCAGCGCCTCTACCAGGCCAAATCGGGAAAACGCACTGGATTCGCCCTGCAACCCGGCGACAAAGGCCGCGAAGTAGAGCAACTGCAAGACGCCTTAAAAAAAGCAGGCGTCTACAAGGGGCCTGTCGATGGCGTCTACGATGAGGACGTGAAACAAGCCGTTCAGACCTATCAAAAGTCGAAAAACATGTCGGCAGATGGTGTTGCCGGTGCAACGACAATGGATGCGATGGGGCTCTATTGAGCGCCATGCGCAACTGAAGCGCGCGCATTTATATTGAACTGTGGCGCGAGGGATGAAATGCTTCTCCCTCGCGCACGTCATTTAAAGCGCCTGTAAATGTGGGCCAAATGGACGAAGATATCCGCATCGGAATTCGCATGGCACGGCCCGCCGACGCCGCCGGTATCGCAAATATTTTCGTCGACTCCTGGCGTGAAACTTACGCAGGCATCCTGCCCGCAACTGGCCTGCTGCGCATGTCAAAGCCTGATCAGACAGCGGCGTGGATACGGGCAATAAGTTGCGCCAATCTGCGTAATCCCACCCTTATCGCAGCCGACGCCAAAGCGAACATATATGGCTTTGTTGGCGCAGGAACCTCGCGCGACAGATCGCTTCCTTACGAAGCCGAAATCTACACCCTTTACGTGGCGCCGGGCTTCACCGGTCAAGGCATTGGTGCCAGTCTGATGTCGTCGGTGTTCAGACTTTTCTCGAAAGCAAACTACGGCGGGCTGATAATCTGGGCACTGGCAGACAACCCGTCTCGCTTCTTTTACGAAGCCATGGGCGGCCGCCTGATCGCCGAACGGCAGCATCCGCTTTGGGGCGCCACATACAGGGAAATCGCCTATGGCTGGGGTTCCCTCGACTTGGGAAAATCTACCCAACGCGTCGGGCGCGGCTCTCTGACCGATCCGTCTTTGGACTAAGATTACTGCGCCCTGACTGATCGTGACTGCGCCTTCATGATCGAAAGGCCCAAAGAGTCAGGCAGATATTTTGCAAGTAAAGCTACGCTCTTGTTCACCCGTCCATTCACGTGCACAGGCTTGTTGCGCATCACGGCTTGATACCCTTCCTCCGCAACAGCATCCGCTGTCATCCACATCATCTTGGGCATTTTCGAGACCTGCGCGCGCGTACCGGTGACATCATGGAACTCGCTCAGGGTGAACCCCGGGCAAACCGCAGTAACGTGCACACCGCTTTTCTCAACTTCCAAATGCAACGAGCGTGAGAATTGAATTATAAAACTTTTCGAAGCGCCATAAAGCGTGTGCCCGGCCGATCCGGGAATAAGCCCCGCAAGCGACGCAATGTTGACAATATAACCCCGTCGGCGCGAGACCATGTCTGGCAATACGCGATGCGCAAGTTCACACGGAGCGGTCACCAGAACCTGGATGAAATCGCGCTGATCCTCCCATTTCGACGCCGCATAACTTCCCGGAACCGCATAACCGGCATTGTTTATCAGAGCATCGACCCTCAAGCCTCGCGCCTTGATCTCGCAAGTCAGCCCCGCAGGCGCCGCCGGGTCAGCCAGGTCGGCTGCGATGACCTCGGCTTGCACATTGTGCGTCTTGGCAAGCTCGGCCGCGATATCACGCAACCGGTCCTCCCGCCGTGCCGTCAAAATAAGATTGAATCCATAGCGCGCAAAGACATCGGCGAACGCCTTGCCAATCCCCGCCGATGCTCCAGTGACAAGTGCAGTCATTTTTTCATTCGACATTAACGTCTCCTACAAATCTCTCGGGCGCACAAAATCCAGAAGCTCGCATCGGCCAGGCTTTAGTCCGGCCCATGTTTCCGCAGCACTGCGAACCACAGCAAGCGCACACGTTGGAAACCCATCCTCCAGGCTTCGTTGCAGGGCCGACTCTGCACCTCGAGCCTTTGCAACAAGCGAATGCGCCAATTGCTCTAGTCCCGGGTTGTGGCCGATAATCATCGCGGATTGCACATCGTCTCTCAACGCGTGCAAACAGCGAACTAGGTATTTGGGCTCTGCCAAATAAAGCAGGTCGTCGAATTCTGCGCTCACTCCATCGTGTAAAGAGGGCTTGATCAGACCAAAGGTTTCTCGCGTGCGCTGCGCTGTTGAGCACAAGACGATGTCACACGAGTACTCTTTGGATTTGAAGTAGGCGCCAATTTTCCCTGCGGCCTCCACACCGCGCCCGTTCAGTGGACGCTCGAAGTCGTTCATTTGCAGTTTGTCTGACTCTGACTTGGCGTGCCGCAGAATAAATATCGTCTTCATGCCGAAGGCCCACGCGCGAATGGGAACCTGAGCAACCAAAACAATTGCGCCGTCGTTGCGCCGCGATATGCCTCAAGTCCGATCAACATTGTTTCCTGATTTCCAGCCGCAGACTCCCGATATGTCGAAAACAGCCTGTCCCACAGCGACAGGTTAAACCCGAAATTGGAGTTTGTCTCATTCATCGCTATCGAATGATGTATGCGATGCATGTCAGGCGTCACGGTGACCAGCCTCACCAGCCTTTCGAGCCATAAAGGCAGCCGCACATTCGCATGACTGAACATCGACGTTGCATTGAGGGCGATCTCAAAAATCAAAACAGCAACGGCCGGCACGCCCAGCACCAGAACCACGGCAATCTTCCACACCAGGCTGAAAATGATCTCCACTGGATGGAACCGGATGCCTGTCGTCACATCAAATTCCGTATCGGCATGGTGCACCCGGTGGACCATCCAAAACGCCGGCACATAGTGAAACGCCACATGTTGAATATAAATGGCCAGATCCAGGAGAATGAACCCCACAAGTCCCGCCACGAATCCAGTGAGCCCAATTAACGGCAACACGCCGAACCCCTGGCCCTCCCCGTACAGGGCCGCCAAAACTGAAAGGCCGGGGACCACAAGAAAAATCAACCTGGTCAGTACGCTGTTGAGCACACTGAGCGCGACATTGACAGGCCACCTTGTCACGCGCCCCGGTACCGCTCGTCGAGGCCACAAAACCTCAAGGCCAGCGAGCACGATCAACACCCCGGCAAAAATGGACAGTCTGAGTAAAGTCTCGCTTTCCCCGCTCATGTCAGTCCGAAATGGAAGCGTGCCGGGTAATTGCCGCCTTCTCCAGCGCCGCGGCGGTCAAGCGATCAATTTCCAGTCTGGTGCGCAACAGTTGCAATACCCTGTTCTCTTCAGGATAAACCGGCGCCTCGGCCAACACCACTTCGAGCGCCAAAGCATACGCGGTCTCGCGCAATTGTTGTGGCAACGCCTCTTTCACCAAACCAATAACAGCCTCCAGGCCTTCGCGTTCTTGCAAAATCGCAGCGCACTCCCGCGCGACCGGAATAATCTTGTCTGGCTGAAAGCCTCGAAATGCCGGCAATGAACGCACCAGATTACCAATGAGGTGAAGTTCCGCGTCGCTCATACTGGCATCGGCCGCCGACGCCACGACCATGATATAAATTAACGCGGCGTGCGGATTGAGCGTCGTGTGAGCGGTCATATCCATTCCTCTTGGAAAGTTGCTGCCGCAACCTATTGCTGCCGCGCCGGATCGGCAAGCCCGGGCGTCTGCAGAAATTCCTTAACGGCAACAATGGCCTCCGCAAGTCCCAGCCGCACAACTTCGACCCCCGGTGGCAACCCTGAAAGCAAGCGTGTGGGCGTGCGCGCATCAAGCAGCACAAATACGCCGCGATCAGAAGCTCTGCGAATGAGACGTCCAAACCCTTGTGCCAATCGCAGCCGCGTCAGTTGATCGTCATAGGTCCGGCCGAACACCGCGCGTCTTGCCTTGTGCAAGATGTCAGGTCGCGGCCAAGGAACCCTTTCGAAGACAACCAGACGCAATGCGCGCCCCGGCACATCGACGCCATCTCTCAAAGCATCCGTCCCTAACAAACACGAGTCCTCGTCTTCGCGAAATAAATCGACCAGGGACCCGGTGTCCAGCCCATCGACATGTTGCCCATAAAGCGGAATGCCGTGCGCACTCAAGGTTGGTGCAATGGCGCGGTGGGTCGACTTGAGTGAGCGCACGGATGTAAACAGCCCAAGCGCACCACCACCCGCAGCAATAAACAAATCGCGATAGGCACCTGCAATCAAATCCGCATCCCGGTTGATATCGCGCACAACAATCACACGTGTCTGGCGTTTGTAGTCGAACGGCGATGAAAACGCCGCTCGCACAGGTGGCACCACCAAATGGCCTGCGCCGGTACGGATCTCCGCCGCGCGCCAGCCCTCAGTGCTTTCGTCACTCTCCGGCGGCCGGTCACGCAGCGTTGCAGACGTGATGAAAGCGCCATGCGCCTGTTCGAGAACTTCGGCGGCAAACGGCACAGTGGGGTCGATGGCGTGCCGGTAGAAGCCAATGTTCGAATCCTGACCTTCGAACCGTTCAAGCGACAGCCAATCAACAAATCCGCCGGGCACGGGCTCACCCACGCAGTCCAGCGCCATGATCCAACTGGGCAATTGTTGCTTGGAACGCCGCTCGATACCCCGCAACACGGCTTCTGCCCGCAAACGATTCTGCGAAAACGCTTCGCCGGTCTCCTCGCGCAGCATGCGCCGCAAAGTCAACGCCAGTTCATTCAGCGGCGCCACCAAAGCTTTGAGCGCCTCTCTGAATTCGATCGCAGCCGCCAATAAACCCGGCATCGACGGTATGACTTCACACTCCAGCCCATAGGGTGACGCCACGTCTCCCGAGCGCGCCCGCACTTGCGTGCGCACCTCAAGCAAAAACCGCTCCATCGCCCCACGCGGTGCCTCACTGCCAACCCGCGTCAGCCAGCCATCCCCCGGCAGGGCCAACGCGCGTTGCACGATCTCCTGGGCCCGGTCGAGTTCTCCCGGCGCGTCTTGCAGCACGGGTGTCAGCCGCTCGATCAGGCCGCGCCCGCGCCGCGAGCTTCGTCCTTCCGGCCCGCGCAACCAGCGGCGCAACTCCGCACCCTCCCAGCCCGTGATGTGGATGGCAAAGAAACTGTCGGCTGCATCAAAAATGTGATGGCCCTCATCAAACACGTAACGCACTGGTCGCGCACTGCGCTCTTCCGGATCGAATTCTGCTGCTGCCGAGTGCCGGGCCGCTTCAACCATCGTCAACGCGTGATTGGCGACAACAACCCGGCTGCCGCGCGTCTTGCGCACGATGCGTTCAAGAAAACAGCGCCGGTAGTGCGGACACGCCGCATAAATGCACTCGCCCTGCCTGTCGGTGAGGCTCGTGGCAAATCCAGGATGCGGCCAAACCCATGCCGGAAAATCTCCCCCAACCAGATCGCCGTCCTTGGTTGCAGTCAGCCAACGCGCCACCAACCCCAGCGCTACCGTCTCGCGTTCAACCAAGACCGGCAATCGTCCGGATACCTCTTCAAAATTCAAAAGGCAAACATAGTTCTCACGGCCCTTGCGTATCGTGACCTTCTCGGTGCGCTCTGCACGATCAGGATAAACTCGCTGCAATTCCTGTGCGATCTGGCGTTGAAGGTTTTTCGTGTAAGTCGAAATCCAAACCGTGCCGTCATTGCGCTCCGCCCAAAGCGTTGCCGGCGCCAGATATCCAGCAGTCTTGCCCAGTCCCGTCCCCGCCTCGGCAAGAACCACCACCGGCTCACTCTCATGCGAACGTGGCCGGAAAGCTTCGGACGCCAACGCCGCATAATCGGA
This sequence comes from Alphaproteobacteria bacterium, assembly GCA_034440175.1. Classification (GTDB taxonomy): domain Bacteria; phylum Pseudomonadota; class Alphaproteobacteria; order Micropepsales; family Micropepsaceae; genus SZUA-430. Next base: position 4,994 of record JAWXBO010000171.1, on the reverse strand, counting down.
CTGTGTCCGCCGCACTTCCGCACCCTCGCCGACGATGACCGCCAGATGCGCCCGCGCCTCCTCTGGCGACACCGGCATGCTGCCCGGCTGACCAGCTGGCGGCGTGTCATCCCACTCAGGAAGCTCGCGCCACACATCCATGCGCGGCGTAGCGCGGGCGCGGCCTTGCGGGTCCATGCACACAAGCAATAGCGGCGCCCAAGCCCAGCGGCTAAGTCCCATTGCAGCAACAACCCTTGCCGCCATGGGCCGGCCTTCAATGCGTGCCGCCTCATCCAGCAGTATCCGGGCAATCTCACGCAGGGTTCCAGCCTGCTCTGGCAAACTGCCAGGCACCGGAAGCTTCAGCGCCCGCGCCATTGCCGATACGCTGGGTGCGATCGGATGCGCCGGGCGTATGAACGCAAAAAGTTCAAGCACATCGAAATGGCCCGCACGCGGTTCATTGCGCGTACCGCCCAGGCGCTGTAACGTCAGCCCGGTATGCGCCGTCAAATGCGGCGCCGAGGTGGCAGCCTGCAGCGCCATCTCCGGCGACGGCTCTTGAAACTGCCCGTCCGACGTCGAAATCAACGCGCGGCGGAACGTCGCGACGAGTGCCGGGATTGCGTCAAGTGCGGAAGCGGCTGAGTTGTCCATTGCCCCCACTATGCAGCAGCGTTGACGTGCATAGAAGCGCCCCATATGGCTTGCTCAGAACTTTCTCGAGGTTTCCCGCATGTCGTCCCGCCGTGACTTGGCAATGGCCGCAAAGGCCTGGCCTTTTGAAGAAGCGCGACGCATTCTCCAACGCCTCGATCGCGACGAAGCCACAGGCAAGACGAAACCCCACGTTCTGTTCGAGACCGGCTACGGGCCCTCGGGCTTGCCTCATATTGGCACCTTCGGTGAGGTTGCGCGCACCAGCTGGGTCCGGCGCGCCTTCGCCGAACTGTCGGACAAGCCAACGCGCCTGATCGCCTTCTCCGACGACATGGACGGCATGCGCAAAGTGCCGCCCAACATTCCCGACCAGGAGCGTATGCGCGAATTTCTCGGTCAGCCTCTGACCAAGGTTCCCGACCCCTTCGGCACCCACGACAGTTTCGGCGCCCACAACAATGCCCGCCTGCGAAGCTTCCTCGACTCGTTCGGTTTCGAGTACGAATTCTTGAGCTCGACCGAATGCTACCGCTCAGGCCGCTTCGACAAAACCCTGCTCACCGTCCTGGCCGGGTACGACCGCGTGATGGAAATCATGCTGCCGACCCTGGGCGAAGAACGCCAGCAAACCTATTCCCCGTTTCTGCCCATCTGCGTGCGCACCGGCCAAGTGCTGCAAGTGCCGGTGATTGCCCGCGACAGCGAAAAAGGCACGATCACCTATCGCGATGAAGACGGGTTTACCGCCGAAGTGCCGGTCACCGGCGGCCACTGCAAACTGCAATGGAAAGTCGATTGGGCCATGCGTTGGATAGCACTGGGCGTCGACTACGAAATGTCAGGCAAGGATTTGATTTCTTCGGTGGAGCAATCGACGAAAATTTGCCGCGCCTTGGGCGTAGCCCCGCCCGAGACTTTATCGTACGAACATTTTCTCGACGACAAGGGCCAACGGATTTCCAAGACCAAAGGCAACGGCATCGCCGTCGAACAATGGCTGACTTACGCCGCGCCCGAAAGCCTAGCGCTGTTCATGTATCAGAAACCAAAGACAGCCAAGCGCCTTTTCTTCGACATCATCCCTAAAGAGGTCGACGACTACGTCACCCACCTCGATAAATACCAAACCCAAAGCGAGGCTGAACGCTTTGAAAATCCGGTCTGGCATATCAATGGCGGCAGCGTCTCGCAGGAAGCCTGGCCCGTTTCATTCGCGCTGCTTCTCAACCTCGTATCCGCGTCAGCCGCATCGACACCGGAAATACTCTGGGGCTTCATTCACACCTATGCGCCTCAAGCAAATCCAAAAGATAATCCAGCCCTGGACAGGCTCGTAGGCTACGCAATCCGCTACTACGAAGACTTTGTGAAGCCCAAGAAAAAATATCGCGCCGCCAGCGAAAAAGAACGCGCAGCCCTCGATGACCTCGCGCGCGAACTCGACAAATTCGATGGCCCGCCGACGGGCGAAGCCGTGCAAACACTGGTCTACGAAGTCGGCAAAAGGCACAATTTCGAACCCCTGCGCGACTGGTTCAAGGCGCTCTACGAAGTTCTGTTCGGTCAAGACCAGGGCCCCCGCTTTGGCTCCTTTGCCGCTCTCTACGGTATCGAAAACACTGCTGCGCTCATCCGCGCAGGCCTGGCAGGAAAGTTTATCACCTGACAAGCGCGCCTTACCTCGCCTACATTCAAACCATGGTTAGGTTCCCGATCGCCTCATTGGTGTCAGTATTTGTTGTGGCGGCAACGGCGCAGGCGTCGGTGCCACCTGAAGCCTTGAACGCTTTTCATGCGGGTCACTTCGCAAAATCAGCACAGATCGCTGAAGCCGAAGCCTCAGTCCCTTCACTGGCTTTTGCAGCCCGCGCGCTCATCGCCGAGGCGATCACCCGCAGCGGCGGATTCTGTTTGCCCTGCCTGTCCGAGGCCGAGGCGCTGGCCCAACAGGTAATCGCGCTCGACGCCAAGAGCGTTGAGGGGCACCTTCAGCGCGCCATCGCGATGGGCTTTCGCGGCCGTGTGATCGGCGTTATGCAGGCCCGGTCGGAGAACCTGCCGGAAAAAGCGCACGACAGCCTGACCAAAGCGCTCGAACTCGATCCGCACAGCCTGTGGGCGCAGGCGTCTCTCGGCGCATGGAACCTCGAGATCGTGCACCACGCCGGACCGGTCCTGGCCGCGATCTCCTACGGCGCCACCAAGTCGCGCGGCCTCAGCCTGTATCGCCAAGCGCTGGCTCGCAACTCAAGCAACGTCGTCCTGCATGTCCATTTCGCCCTGTCGATCCTGGCGCTCGACCAAATGTCATTTCACGACGAAGCTCAGGCTGCGCTCGCCGCCGCCCTTAGTGTCCCCACAAATGACGCGCTCGCCCTCCATTCACAAAACCAGGCGCGTGAATTGCAACGGACGTTGCGGTCACAAGACCCGGACGCGCTCGCAGGCCTCGTGCGGCGCTTTCAAGGCTACGCCAGCTGATTGCCGCTCACCGCCGGACCCACATGATGCGCGCCATCCACTCAACCTTTTCGCGCTCCAGCACCAAATCGTCCATTGCAGGATTGAACGCCTTCAGCTCAACCTTCTTGGCCGTCTGGCGCGCAACCTTCATGATCAGACAGCCGGTGCCGTTTTTCACCACCACCGGATCACCCTTTCGAACCTCGGCCTTGGGCGAAACAACCAGCACCTGACCACTGCAAAACACCGGTGCAGCTGCGTCGTTTGAAATCTCCAGCGCAAAAGCCTTGTCGTCGCCCATGTCCGGAAACGAAAGCCTGTCCCAGGCTTTCGCAATCGGCAGGCCTTCCTCATCAAAGGCCTTTTTTTTCTGCGCCTCTTTCATCGTCAGGAACGGCAGATTGCGCGACGCCCCCCGCGCCCCGCCGCTTTTCGTCACCAGGGCCACAAAGTCTTCAAGGCTGGCACCCGTGACCACAAGAATCTTCGAAAGGCTCTCCGTCGATGGCCAGCGCAACCGTGCCTGCGGCCCCGTGCGCTTGCTCTTGTTGAAGGTCGTGGGATCAAGACCCGCCAGGCGCGCCAGCCCCGAAGGCGAATGCCCGTATCGGGCAGCGAGCGCATCAATCGCACTCCAGATTTGCTTGTGTGACAACATCGACCGTTACCCCCGGCAGATCATCGGCTGAAACCGCGCCTGCGTTTGAGAAAGCACCACCAGGCCCTTGAACAGAGGCACGGAAACTGATTCTCATCCTATCACGATGAAACTCATTCCGACGCTCGCAAACCTGGCCCAACCTGTGTTGGCAAGACTCGATCCCGAGCTTGCACACACCTTGACGATCCGGGCGCTGAGTGTTTTCCACAACTTCACCGCAGGCAGACCCGACGATCCACGTCTACAGATTGAAACCCTGGGGATGACCTTTCCCAATCCCATCGGCCTCGCCGCCGGCTTCGACAAGAATGCCCAGGTCACCCAGGCCATGCTGGCTTTGGGCTTCGGCTTTGTCGAAGCAGGCACCGTGACCCCGCAGCCGCAAAGCGGCAACCCAAAGCCCCGCATCTTTCGCCTCCACGAAGATCGTGCCGTGATCAACCGCCTGGGCTTCAACAACGAAGGCCTGGAGGCTGCGCGCAAGCGGCTCAATTCGCTTCAGGGCAAGGCCGGCATTCGCGGTATCAATATCGGCGCCAACAAAGACACCGCCGACCGCATCGCCGACTACGTCATGGGGCTCAACGAACTCGGGCCCCTGGCCTCTTATGTCACCATCAATATCTCCTCACCCAACACGCCCGGACTGCGTGGCCTGCAAAACAAGTCCGAGCTCGACGCCCTTCTGACGGCACTGATCGCGGCGCGAAAAAAGCTGCAACGCCGCCCGCCCCTCCTCGTCAAAATCGCGCCCGATCTCGATGACCACGCCTGTGCCGATATCGCGGCCGCGGCCCTGTCTCACGGCATCGAAGGCCTCATCGTCTCGAACACCACGCTTGCGCGCCCCGCTTCGTTGAAGAGCGTCCACGCCGGCAAAACCGGAGGCTTATCAGGCCAGCCGCTCTTCACGCCTTCCACTGACCGCCTGCGCACCATGCGCCGCCTGACCCAAGGCAAGCTCACCTTGATCGGCGTCGGAGGAATTGCGTCGGCTGCCGATGCCTATGCCAAAATCAAAGCCGGCGCCTCACTGGTTCAGCTTTACACCGCCCTCACCTTCGAAGGCCCGAACCTCATCACGCGCCTCAAACGCGAACTGCTCACCCTCCTCGATCGTGACGGCTTCAAGTCGATCAGCGAAGCGATCGGGCAAGAGGCCAATTAACTAAGCGACTGGCGGAAAATCGACGCTGGGGGTATGAATCGTAATTTCCCGTGCACGTGT
>JAWXBO010000170.1:0-54897 GCA_034440175.1 Alphaproteobacteria bacterium | reverse complement strand
TGGCGCACGATGGTGTCAGGAAAGAGCCGATTTGCTCAATGGTAGTCCACAATCTCAACCGCATGGGCCTCGCCATCGGACCAACGGAAACAGATGCGCCATTGATCGTTGATGCGAATGCTCTATTGGGGTGTGGGGAATATCAAGGAGAAAACGAAATGGATTTGGTGCATGAGTTCACGTTCAGAGCGACTCTCAAGCCACCGCTCCCGATTGGAGCAGGTCCTATCGGCACGAGGATGTACTACGAGGTGAGCGGTGGCGAAGTGGTTGGCGCGCGCCTGCGTGGAGCGGTGCGCGGAGGCGGTGAATGGGCGCTGATCGGACCCGACGGTTATTTGCGGGTCGACGTTCGCGCTCAAGTCGAGACACACGATGGGGCCTTTCTCTACCTGCAGTATTTCGGTCTGCTTGAGATGAACACGACCGTCCAAAATGCGATTGGCAAAGGGTTAGGGACCGAATTCACCGATCAATATTTCTATACCAACCCCAGATTTGAGACGGGAGACGCGCGGTACCTTTGGCTCAACACTACCTTCTTCATTGGAGAAGGCCGCGCTTTGCCGGGCAATGCTGTTGAATATCGCGTATGGCGTCCAGCGTAGCGCTTTTCAGTCGGGCGGATATAAGGCGCGTGGCCATGTGTTCTGCATTAGTTCTTGACATGGCGCCAGAGATCTGAATACTTCGGATGCATTGGTTTAGCGTGAGGAGGATTTGCGTGAGCGCAGTTCACACATGTCATCACATTGATCACGGTCTGGGATGATGCTTTGTATGGAAAAAAATCATGCGTCGGCCTGACGCAGTTTTTCTTGGGGCAAATCGATTTTCTGCAGAGGGGATCGTCAAGCGGGGAGGTTTTTGCAAACTTTGCATGCAAAAATGGGGGTAGGGAGGGGGAGTATCCCCCTCCCCTAAATCGGGTGCGTTTTACACGTCAATATCCTTGGCGAACTGGGCGTGTTCCTGGATGTATTGGAAGCGAAGTTCGGGTTTTTTGCCCATCAGGCGCTCGACAAGGTCGTCGGTTTCTTCGCGGTCGTCGTCGGCGACCATGACTTTGAGGAGGATGCGGGAGCCGACTTTCATTGTCGTTTCTTTGAGTTGGGCGGGCATCATTTCACCCAGGCCTTTGAAGCGGCTGATTTCGATTTTGGCGTTGGCCTTGAACTCGGTTTTGATGATCTGGTCTTTGTGGGCGTCGTCTCTCGCGTAGAAAGACTTGGTGCCGTGGGTGAGGCGATAGAGCGGCGGCATGGCGAGGTAAAGGTGTCCCTTGTCGATCATGCCGCGCATTTCGCGGTAGAAGAAGGTGACAAGAAGGGAGGCGATGTGGGCGCCGTCGACGTCGGCGTCGGTCATGATGATGACTTTGCCATAGCGCAGGTCTTCGGCACGGAACCTTTCGCCGATGCCGCAGCCCAGGGCTTGGACGAGATCGGAGAGTTCCTGGTTGGCGGCGAGTTTTCCAGCAGCGGCGCTGGCGACATTGAGGATCTTGCCGCGCAAGGGCAGGACGGCCTGGGTGTTGCGGTCGCGGGCCTGCTTGGCGGAGCCACCGGCTGAGTCGCCTTCGACGAGAAAGATCTCGGTGTCTTCGTTTGAGCCCGACGTGCAGTCGGAGAGTTTGCCGGGCAGGCGCAGTTTGCGGGTGGCGCTTTGGCGGCTGACTTCTTTCTCCTGGCGGCGGCGGATGCGGTCTTCGGCCTGTTCGATGACGAAGCCGAGCAGGCGGGTGGCATCGTTGGGCGAGTCGGCAAGCCAATGGTCGAAATGGTCCTTGATTACGCCTTCGACCAGGCGCTGGGCTTCGGGGTTGGAGAGCTTGTCTTTGGTCTGTCCCTGGAATTGCGGTTCGCGAATGAAGACCGAGAGCATCGCTTGGGCGGAAGCCATCACGTCTTCGGCGGTGATCTGGGCGGCCTTGCGGTTGTTGGTGAGTTCGCCGTAGGCGCGCAGTGATCGCGACATGGCTGAGCGCAGGCCGGAATCGTGGGTGCCGCCTTGCGGTGTCGGGATCGTGTTGCAGTAAGACGACATGAAAGGGTCGAGGGCGGGCGACCACGAGATTGCCCACTCGACGATGCCTTTGTTGTCTTTGGATTCGATGCGGTTGGCGAACGGCCTTGGCGTCACGGTGGTGGCTTTGCCGATGGTGCTGGCAAGGTAATCGCCAAGGCCGCCGGGGAAGTGCAGCGTCTCCTCGGCTGGTGTGGTGTCGGTGCCGTGGATGAGAGAGGGGTCGCAGGACCAGCGGATTTCGACGCCGCGAAAGAGATAGGCCTTCGAGCGCGCCATCTTGTAGAGGCGCGTGGGTTTGAAATGGGCGTCGGGGCCGAAGATTTTGACGTCGGGTTTGAAGCGTACCGTTGTGCCGCGGCGGTTGTGGATGGGACCTAAGTCCTTGAGCTTGGTGACGGGGGCGCCGCGCTCGTATTTCTGGCTCCACAAATTGCGGTCGCGGGCGACTTCAACCTCGAGCCATTCGGAAAGCGCGTTCACGACGGAGGAGCCGACGCCATGCAAGCCGCCGCTGGTCTCATAGGCGCCGGCAGTGAACTTTCCGCCGGAGTGCAGCGTTGTCATGATGACTTCAAGGGCCGACTTGTTCTTGAACTTGGAATGGGAGTCGACAGGAATGCCGCGGCCGTTGTCACGGACCGTCATGACGTTGCCTTCGGCGAGTTCGATCTCGATGCGGGTGGCGTGGCCGGCGACGGCCTCGTCCATCGCGTTATCGACGATCTCGGCGGCGAGGTGGTGCAGTGCGCGCTCGTCCGTGCCGCCGATATACATGCCGGGGCGGCGGCGGACAGGCTCTAGGCCTTCAAGGACTTCGATGTCTTTGGCGGAATAGTTTTTGGATGATTTGTCGTCGTCTTCCATGTCGAAGAGATCGGCCCTGCTGGCGGGTTTGGCCATTGTTGTACTCGTTACTGAAACGGGAGTTGAATCGAGGGGGGACTATAACGATTTGGAGCGCATTCCAACCCGGAGAATTTATGCACAGGCTGAGAGGTTTTAGCCGAAATCATGCAGATAGCCGAGACACACCGAAAGAAAATCGGCTCGTTTGGTCGGGTTTACTTCCTGCTAACTGCGTCTGTCTGTAAGGCTGAAATTAACAGGCGGGGCGCTATGATCGGGGTCTGACGTTTAATCTTGGTAATGCGCGCCAATGTCCAGTGAAACGGCACCTCCTCATAGCGACGCCGAGTTCGAGCGCCGACTGCTCGACCGGCAGCTGCTGCTACTGCCGGCGCCGACACGCGGTCTTGTGTATGCGCTGCCAGTTTGGGCGGGCGCTGTTTGTTGGATCAATTCGGGTGCGTTTCCAGCTCTAGGGGCATCTGAAACGCTGCCGTCGGCTTTGTGGTTTGTCGGCATTGTCGTTTTCGTACTGATTTCGCTTGTGACGGACATTAATTGCCGCCGAGCGCGCGAAGTTGCCGCCACGTTTGATCCGGCACTGTGGATTTGGTGAAGCACGGTATGCGCGATCGGAACAAGCGTCGTTTGGTCGAGCTTGGTCTGGGTCTTTTGGGCCGAAGGTAATGCGACTAACCAAATGGCGCTTACCATTTGTGTCTTTTGCGGCATCATCAATGGCGTTATTTCCAGGATGAACAGATTTCAGACCTATCTGCTCGGTACGGGAGCGGCCTTTTTGGTCCTGTGGGGCAGGTTTCTGACCGAAACATCGGATGTAGCGTCGATCTTTTCCATTCTGCTGCCGCTTTGGTTTCTGGCGCTGACTATCAATGTCCGGGCCGCAAGCGCCCGCGTCCGCGGCAACATCGTCACGGACCTTCGCAATGAAATCCTGACGGTCGAAAATGCCAGAGCGCGTCAAGAGGCAGAACGCGCCAACCAGATGAAAACGCATTTCCTAGCTAATATGAGCCACGAGCTTCGGACGCCGATGAATGCGATTTTGGGCTTCTCGGAGATCATCGCCACGCAGGCCTTGGGACCGAATGGGCAAGATCGGTATCGAGAATATGCAGGCTACATCAATTCCAGCGGCAAGCATCTGCTGAGCCTAATCAATGATCTATTGGATGTTGCGAAGGTCGAAGCCGGCAAAGTGAAGCTCGAAGTCGACTGGATCGACGGTAATGCCATTGTCGAACAGGCCGCGAGGCTTGTCCGCGAACAGGCGGAGGCAAAGGGTGTCGCATTGCGTTTGAAATTGGACGCGTCTTCGGCTCGCATCTTTGCGGACGAACGGGCGCTCAATCAAATGATTCTCAACTTGACATCGAACGCCGTAAAATTCACGGAGCGAGGCTCTGTCACGGTTTCATTTGCAGTCGATGACGGCCATGCCTGCCTTGCGGTTGAAGATACCGGCGTTGGAATTTCCGAAGAAAATATCAGGCGCGTGTTCGAGCCGTTCGAACAGGCGGACAACAGCTACGCGAAGTCGAATGGCGGCACTGGTTTGGGTCTGACTTTGGTGCGCGCGTTGGCGCAACTTCACGGGGGCACGTGCAAAATCGAAAGCAAGTTGGGCAAGGGGACGCGGGTTGAAATTCTGATTCCCCAGCCTGTAGGCACGTTCGCAACGGCTGCGTCTCGCGTAGCGTAACTGTATTCAGTTTCACACGTCATTGCGCCGAAACTGTGGCCGCAAGATAAACGCGCGCTGAACGCGGCGTCTCTTTTAGTTGTTTTGTATCTGATCGATGGAATCTCTATTTTCAATCATGCACCGGCGTTCCTGCGTTTTCAGGATGGTGCAAAACATCGGGGCTGTGGTCTTTCCTCAAGGTCCTGCGGTCAGCTTCGGTGGCGGGTTCATCTTTGGTCGGATGAGCCCGCATTTTTTTGCACGCGCAAACTGCTTGCACTTGCTGTGGTGCTCAGGCATGTCGTGCGGCTCATGGGGATGAAAATCATTCGAGCGGTATTTTGTCTTTGCGCACTGCTGGCCGATGGCGCGGCGCGGGCGGACTTGGCCACGCTGCTGCCAACCAATGACAAGGTCGTGGCGCTGACGTTTGATGCCTGCGCGGGGTGGGAGCGGGTCTCGTTCGACCGCCCGTTTCTCGAATTTCTGCTCTTGCGGCAAATCCCGTTCACGCTTTTTGCGACCGGCAAATTCGTGGAAGACAACGCGAGTCACATCGCGATGCTCGCTACTGTGGACTTCGTGGATATCGAAAACCACTCGTGGGATCATCCCAACACGATGAACCGTTTTGCGCCTCAAGCGGGTGAGCAGCAGATCGTCGGCGCGCAGGAAAGCATCTCTCGCGTCACGGGACATGCGCCACAGGTCTTCCGCTTTCCCGCCGGAAATTTTAGTGCGCGTGGGCTTCAAGCAGCTGAAGCGCTGGGGCTTCACGTTGTGCACTGGCGCTGGGCAAGCGGCGACCCCAGCGAAAGCGAAACGGCAGAAAGGCTGATAGAGCGGACGATGACGAACGTGGCGCCGGGGGATATCCTCATCTTCCACATCAATGGCCGCGGATTTCATACTGCGGAGGCTTTACCGCAGATCATCGACCGCTTGCAGGCGGACGGATATAGGTTCGTTCTGGTATCCGAGTATATCGGGTAGCCCCGGCGACGCACGCCTGGCATGGAGGCACGGGTCCTTGTTTGGCGGTCAAGGATCGAGGATTGGGTGACCCGCATTTCGCTGTTGGCTTTGCACGGCATCATCAAGTAATCCCACGCCTCTTGCGCCGCCGCAGGAGAGCCGCCACATTTGCTGGGCAAAGGTGAGAGCATGACATTGGAACATATCGAGCAGCGGCGCATTGAACGCGTGACGCGCGGGATGCCGACGGAAGATGGCGCGGGTGTGAAACTTACCCGGTTGATTGGTACGCCGGAGATTGGCGACATCGACCCCAGATTGATGCTCGACAATTTTGGGTCCGACGATCCGAATGTCTACATCGCCGGCTTTCCTGCGCATCCGCATCGCGGGTTTGAAACCGTGTCCTGCATGATTGCGGGTAGTTTGCGGCACAAGGACAATAAGGGTGGTGAGGGCGTCATCACCGATGGCGGCGTGCAATGGATGACAGCCGGGCGCGGGGTGGTGCATTCGGAAATGCCGGCGCAGACCAGCGGGCTGATGTTCGGGTTTCAGCTGTGGCTCAATCTTCCCGCGGCTGAGAGAATGCGCGAGCCGTGGTATCGTGATATTCCGGCGGCACAGATCTCGCAGATCGATCTGGGTGCTTGCGTCACGGCCAAGCTGATTGCGGGCCGGTGGAACGCAACGGTGGGTCCGGGACCCGAGCGAGGAACCGCTCCTTTCATCGCTGATGTTGCTTTGATGCCCCAAGGCGCTGTTTCCATTCCCATTGCGGGAGGGCATGCGGAGTTCGCCCATGTCTTTCAGGGCGAGGCGGCGCTTGGCCCAGGCGGTGCCAGGCGCGAACTTGGCAAGGGTGAGTTGGGATCTTATCGGCTGAAGGCGGCCTGACTGCGGTTGCAGGTTCCGATGGCGCGCGGATGTTGATTGTCTCGGCGAAACCCTTGCGGGAACCAGTCGCCAAACACGGACCGTTCGTGATGAATACGCAGCGCGAGATTTGGCAGGCGGTTAGTGACTTCCAACGGGGGCTGTTTTGAATGACCAGAACTTCCACCACGGCCGCGGGATTGTTTTGACAATCGGCATGGTCTTGACGAGTTCTGCCTTTTTGGCACCGAGAGACACGACATAGTTTTCCGGCAAATACCCAACGACAGCGGCGACGCCCGTCATGTCGGAGAACTCAACTTTTGACAGGCTCTTGCCTATGTCGGTATCGACGTGCGCCAACATGGATCGCCATTGCTTGATGTTGTCGCCATCCATTGTGGCGACCAGATCGCGCAGCGTGTTTTCCGATCCCGGCCGTGTGACGAACATGTCGAGGTCGCTTACGACCACTTGAATGTAGGGCATGGTTGACGCAGCGATCGCCGCTTCCAGGCCATGAAGTTGTGGCTCCAGGTGTTTGGGTATGACTTTCGCCAGCTTTTCGCGGCGTTTGCGCAAAGCGTCCAGGGCGGCGCCGCGCTTGCGGATCAGCGTGGGGCAAAGTGTGCGGGTTTCGGGGTCATAGGTCTCAGAGTCGAGGGGCTCTTCGACGAGTTGCACGTCGCGCGGTTCAAACAGGGCCAGCCAGCCAATCGGGATCCAGTCGCACGAATGTGCAATCTCGTTGGCGGTGCTGTTGTGAGAGAAAACCGGCCGCTTGTCCGGACGCCCGATCAGATAGGAGTAGCTCGACATCGCTGTACGCCTCCAACGCGATTCAACACGACTTACATTGCGTCACAGGTTTTGGAGTTCCGCAATAAACCCGCTGCGTTCTCTTTGCACTTCGGCCCAGAGATCCGCACCGCACTGTTTTTGCATTTTGCGAGGGTTTCAGCGAAAGTTGCTGTCGTCAAATTTGTGACGCGCAACTAACAGAAAGAGCCGGGATTGCCTCAAAGTGCGGAGCGCGCACTTCCTGCACGTTTGTTCGAAGTAGCTGTCGATGAATTCATCGCTGAAGACGTTGCCGCATTTGATTAGTCGTGAACTTTATAGATTCCCGGGCATCGTGTGCTCATTGAGGCAGTAGCGACATCTTTAAATTGAGATAGTGAGGGCCATGTACTGAAAACCAAAAGGCAGCGCTGGGAGCGCGGTTGACTGGGAAAGGTTGAGTTATGCATTTCCCCGAAGAATGATCGCGTCTTGCTCGCAGTGGGTGCGGTAATCGTTGCGGTAGGGCTGGGGGTTGGAGTTTCCGCGTTACCGTGGGCCTCGCCTACGAAAGTTGACGAAAGTACTGTGCCGCGCCGCGCCCAGATTGTGAGCGCGCAAGCCGCTCGCGGCCCCGTTCCGCAAGCTCACACGCAATCCTCGCGCCACACGGGTGGCAGTCCGGCCGCTATAATCCGAGATCCAACGGACCTGCCGCCAACTGTCGGCGTCCGCGGTCCGCAGCGCATGCGCGTGGACCTCTATACGCAGGAAGTGGTTGGGCAGCTTGCTGATGGGGCCACCTATCGTTACTGGACGTTCAACGGCAAAGTGCCGGGTCCGTTCGTACGGATCCGCGACGGCGACACAGTCGAGGTTCGACTAAAAAACGATGCGAGCAGCTCGATGATGCACAATGTTGACTTCCATGCAGTAACAGGACCGGGCGGTGGTGCGAAGGCGACAGATGCCGGCCCGGGCGAGTCGCGCGGCTTCGAACTCACGGCGATCAACCCGGGTTTGTATGTTTGTCACTGTGCCGTGCCAATTGCCGCTCAGCACATTTCGAATGGGATGTACGGACTGATCCTCGTCGAGCCTGAAGGCGGCCTGCCTAAGGTCGATCACGAATTCTATGTGATGCAAGGTGAGATCTATACCGAACAGAAGTATGGGATGAAGGGCGAGATGACGGAGAGCTACGAGAAGCTGATCAACGAGCGCCCAGAGTATTTCGTTTTCAACGGAGCAGTCGGTGCGTTGGCGGGCACCTTCCCGCTCAAGGCAAAGGTCGGAGAAACAGTGCGCATCTTCTTCGGCGTTGGCGGTCCGAATTTCACCTCGTCTTTCCATGTGATCGGCGAGATCTTTGACCGCGCCTATAACTTGGGGTCGCTGACCTCTGCACCGTTGGAAGACGTGCAGACAATTAGCGTGCCGCCGGGCGGGGCGGGGGTGGTGGAGTTCAAGCTTCAGGTGCCCGGAAAATTTGTACTCGTCGACCACGCGCTGAGCCGCGTCGAACGCGGCCTAGCCGGAATTCTCGAGGTCTCGGGCCCTCCGAATCCGGAGATATTCAAGGACCTGGATCCCTCGCGCTCGTCGCCAACCGGGTCGCATTGATGCTAAAAGAGCCGAGGCGACGCCTTGGCTCTTTTCAGGTGCACCTTTAGACTGAATAATACATCTGGAACTCGATCGGATGCGGGGTGTGCTCATAGGCGTGCACTTCCTGCATCTTGAGTTCGATGTAACTGTTGATGAAATCGTCGCTGAAGACGTTGCCGCGCTTGAGGAAGGCGCGATTGCGGTCGAGGTTTTCGAGCGACTCACGCAAGCTGCCGCAAACTTGCGGAACGTCCTTAAGTTCCTCTGGTGGCAGGGCGTAAAGGTCTTTGTCCATCGGCTGGCCGGGATGGATTTTGTTCTGGATGCCGTCGAGGCCCGCCATCAACATCGCGGCGTAAGCGAGGTAAGGGTTTGCGCCCGGATCAGGGAAGCGCACTTCAATGCGTTTGGCCTTGGGGCCAGCACCGAATGGAATGCGGATCGACGCCGAACGGTTGCGCGAGGAATAGGCGAGCAGCACCGGCGCCTCGAAGCCCGGGATCAGGCGCTTGTACGAATTCGTCAGTGGGTTGGTCAGGGCGTTGATGGCTTTGGCGTGTTTGATGATGCCCCCAATGTAGTACAGGCACATCTCAGAAAGGTCGGCGTAGCCTGAGCCGGCGAAGAGCGGCTGCCCGCCCTTCCAGATCGACTGATGCACGTGCATGCCTGAACCGTTGTCGCCTTTGATGGGCTTGGGCATGAAGGTTGCGGTCTTGCCGTACGCGGCCGCGACCTGATGCACGACATATTTGTAGATCTGCATGCGGTCTGCGGTTTTCACCAGCGTCGAGTATTTGAACCCAAGCTCGTGCTGCGAAGGGGCGACTTCGTGGTGATGCTTCTCAGGCTCGATGCCCATGTCACCCATGATTGACAGCATCTCGGAGCGAATGTCCTGACAGCTGTCAACGGGCGGAACAGGGAAATATCCACCCTTGACCGGCGGACGGTGACCGAGATTGCCGTGCTCATACTCGGTGCCGGTGTTGTAGGGGCCCTCGGCGGAGTCAATCTCGACGCTGCACTTGTTCATGCCGACAGCGTAACGGACATCGTCGAAAATGAAGAACTCGGCTTCGGGGCCGAACATTGCCGTATCGCCGACGCCTGCGGACTTCATGTAGGTTTCGGCGGCCCTTGCGATAGAACGCGGGCAGCGGCCATAGGGCTGATGGGTCGTCGGCTCGAGCACGTCGCAGAACAGGATCAGCGTTTTCTGCGCAAAAAACGGATCGATCACCGCCGATGCGGGGTCGGGCAGAAGCGTCATGTCGGATTCATTGATGGCCTTCCAGCCTGCGATCGACGAGCCATCAAACATTGTGCCCGTTTCAAACAGGTCTTTGTCGACGAGAGACAGGTCGAAGGTCACGTGTTGCCACTTGCCGCGCGGATCGGTGAAGCGCAGGTCGACGAATTTGACTTCTTCATCTTTGATTCTCTTGAGGACGGTATCTGCGTTTGCCATGAGAGCTTTTGCCTTTCTAGATTGCTTCGTGCCCGGTTTCACCGGTGCGAATGCGGATGACTTCCTCAACAGAGGAGACGAAAATTTTGCCGTCACCGATGCGGCCGGTGCGGGCGGCGCGCTGGATAGCTTCGACTGCGCGATCAACTTGATCATCCGGCAGCACGACTTCGAGTTTTACCTTGGGCAGAAAATCAACGACATATTCAGCACCTCGATAGAGTTCTGTGTGGCCTTTCTGCCGTCCGAAGCCCTTGGCCTCAGTCACGGTAATGCCTTGGACGCCTACTTCCTGGAGGGCTTCTTTCACCTCGTCCAGCTTGAAGGGTTTGATGATTGCTTCGATTTTTTTCATATTCGGCCTGCCGGGTGAATTTCGCGGACCTTAGCTTGCTGAGTCAGACCGGAACAACCGGGAATCTGCCCGCTGGACAGGCAATTGTGCACAAACTGTGGGCAGCACGGTCGCTGCTTGCGGTGGGATTGGCGCTTTGCCAAGGTAGTAGCTTAGCGAACAGGCGGTTTGCATGAAGCCTCTCAATCCGAATTTTGCCGGCGCGGGCACCACGATTTTTACAGTGATGTCGGCACTTGCGAGCCAGCACAATGCCGTGAATTTGGGGCAGGGATTTCCGGATAAGGACGGTCCGCTGGCGCTGCGAGAACGTGCGGCACAAGCCCTGATAGAGGGGCCAAACCAGTACCCGCCCATGATGGGTGTCGAAGCCTTGCGCCAGTCGTTGGCGGCGCATGCCAACCGATTCTACGATCTCAGTTATGATTGGCGCAGCGAGATTGTTGTCACCAGTGGCGGTACCGAGGCGCTGACGGCCGCGATCCTGGGAGTTGTTAAACCTGGAGACGAAGTGGTGTTGCTCGAGCCTGCCTATGACTCGTACCGGCCAATGATAGAAGCGGCGGGTGGTGTGGTGCGGCCCATACGGCTGCAGGCTCCCGGATGGATGCTCGACGAAAGGGCGTTGTCGGCAGTCTTTAACGCCAAGACCAAGGCGATCATGCTCAATTCGCCGATGAATCCTGCCGGAAAGGTGTTTTCGAGGCATGAGCTCGAACTGATTGCAAGCTTTCTCAAACGCTTTGATGCAATTGCGATCTGTGACGAGGTGTATGAGCATCTTACGTTCGATGGATTGTTGCACGCCCCCCTTGCGACATTTGAAGGAATGCGAGAGCGCTGCCTGCGGATTGGTTCGGCGGGAAAAATATTCTCATTGACGGGCTGGAAAGTGGGTTGGGTTCAGGGACCGGCGAGTTTGACGGGTGCAGTCGCGAAAGCTCATCAGTTCATAACATTTACAACGCCAACCGCTTTGCAAATCGCAGTGTCGTTTGGCCTTGACACTCAGGAAGCGTATTACTTGGGATTGGCGAGTGAGCTACAAGCCAATCGCGATTATCTGGCTCACGAATTACAGGCCGTGGGTTTCAAACCCCTGGCGTCTCAGGGTACTTATTTTCTGACGACAGACATTAGCGGGTTGCGTTTCAATGGTTCGGATGTTGATTTTTGTAAACACATCACCGAGCGTGCGGGCGTCGCTGCAATTCCACTGTCTGTCTTTTTCACAGGTGAGGCACCACAGAATCTGGTGCGTTTTGCCTTTTGCAAGCAACGTCCGGTGCTCGAAGACGCCGTGAACCGACTGGGTAAGTATTTCAATGAGTGATGATCGTATGCCGATTTTAGTTGGTTGCGGCCAAATGACCCAACGAACCGCGCAAGCCGGGAAGTTGGAGGAGAGCCTTGACCCGCTGGCGCTGTTGACGTTGGCGTCCAATCGCGCGCTTGCCGATACGGGGGCTGCGGACCGGTTGGTCCAAATGATCGACAACATTTCCGTGGTGCGCTTCACTGCGGACTCGTCTGAAGCGGGGCGGTTGCCTGTCGGTCAGTATTCAAACCCGCCGCGTTCGCTGGGTAACCGGATCGGCGCCAAGGCCCGGCTTGAGTATTACACGGCTGTGGGTGGCAACACACCGCAATGGCTTGTCAACCGCACCGCAGAGGAAATTGCGAGAGGTGAAACGAAGGTTGCATTGCTCGCCGGATCGGATGATCTGGCGACGCTGGTTGGTGCGTTGAACAAGGGTGTGAAGCTTAACTGGGGCGAGGATGCCGGTGGCGAACCCATTCATATCGGCGACAATCGCCGTAGCTCCAACGACATGGAGCGCGCGCATTCGCTCTATTTTCCCGTCAACGCCTATCCTTTGTTTGAGAACGGTATTCGCGGACACAAGGGCCGAAGCGTTCGCGAGCATCAGTTGGAGATCGGCCGTTTATTCTCTCCGTTTACGAAAGTGGCCGCCGGCAATCCGCTGTCATGGTTTCCAACATTCCGTACGCCCGAGGAAATAGCGACCCCTGGTGAGAACAACCGGTATGTCGGTTTCCCGTACACCAAGTATATGAACGCCATCATTCAGGTCGATATGGCAGCCGCCGTCGTTATGACGAATGTCAAAACCGCACGCGATTTGGGGATATCCGAAGACAAGTGGGTCTATCTGCACGGTTGTGCCGAGGCGACAGACATCTGGCATGTCAGCGAACGGGTGAACTACCATTCCTCTCCAGCGATTCGAGCGATGGGGGAGAAGGCGTTTGCGATGGCCGGGAAGGGCGTGGCCGACATGGACTTCTTCGACCTTTATTCTTGTTTTCCTTCGGCGGTGCAGATCGGGTGTCAGGAGCTGGGGATTGATGAGTTCGACCAGCGTGGGCTGACCGTGACCGGTGGCCTTCCTTATTTTGGTGGCGCAGGAAACAACTATGTCATGCATTCAATCGTTATGATGATGGAAAAAGTGAGGGCGCAACGCGGCAGTTTCGGTCTGGTCACGGCGAATGGCTGGTACATCACGAAACATGCGATGGGTATCTATTCTACCAACGCGGTGAAAGGCGACTGGCAAAGGGAGGATCCCAAATCGTATCAAAGCGAACTCGATTCGATAGCGCGTCCGGCGGTCGATCCCAAACCGGACGGTGAGGGGGTGGTGGAAACCTACACCGTCATGCATGACCGGACTGGTCCGAAGATCGGTATCATTATCGGGAGGCTGCCCAACGGTTCGCGATTTATGGCTCTGACGCCCAACGACCCCTCCACGCTGAATGACCTGATGGAACGGGAAGCGTTGGGACGGCGAGGGCGCGTGACCCCGGGTGACAAGACCAACCTTTTTGTTCCGCAGTGAGCCATGGCGCGTCTCTATCTTGTCAGGCATGGCGAACCGGCGGGGAATTGGGGAAGCTCTCCCGACCCTGATCCAGGGCTTACAGACCTTGGACACCAACAGGCCAAAGCGACGGCTGACCGGTTGCGGTTGCTGACGCCAAAGCAAATAGTCACGAGTCCAATGCGGCGAGCGGCCGAAACGGCAATGCCTTTGGCGATGTCGCTGTCGATGCAACCGCTTGTCGCCCAGGAGGTTTCAGAAATTCCGACACCTGACAACATGTCGATGCAAAACCGGGGAGCATGGCTTCGCGCGATCATGGCCCGGGAGTGGGTTGACTTGGACCCCGGTTTGCGGCGGTGGCGGGATGATACTGTTGCGTTTCTCACGCAATTGAATGGGGACACCGCGGTGTTTTCACATTACGTGTCAATCAATGCCGCTTTGGGTTCGGCGATTGGCGATGACCGGGTGATGTGTTTTTCTCCGGCGCATGCGTCTGTGACGATTCTTGAAACAAATGGGCGGGCGTTGTCGCTTGTTGAACTTGGAGACACGGCGCAAACCGCCGTGAGATAGGCTGGCTGTTCATGACTGAATTGCACTGGATGACCGCGACACAGCTGGTGGCCGCCTATCGTGAAAAAAACACATCGCCGGTCGAGGTGGCCGAATATTTGCTGGGGCGAATCGAGGCGTTGGACTCCAGTGTCAATGCGATGTGCTTAATCGATCACGAAGCGACGATGGGTCAGGCAGCAGCATCGGAAGAGCGCTGGATGAGGGGGGAGCCCCAGGGCTTGTTGGACGGCGTGCCGGTTGCGATCAAGGATCTGGTTGTGTCCAAGGGTTGGCCGACAATGCGCGGCTCCAATACTGTCGACCGAAATCAGCCGTGCGAGGATGATGCGCCGAGTGTCGCTCGATTGCGCGAGCATGGTGCTGTCTTTGTCGGAAAGTCGACGTCGCCCGAATTTGGCTGGAAGGGGACGAACGATAGTCCGCTTACCGGTGTGACCAGAAACCCATGGAACCTGAGCAAGACGCCCGGGGGCTCAAGTGGTGGGGCAGGGGCAGCGCTTGCGGCCGGATATTGTCCGCTGGCGCTTGGCACCGACGCAGGTGGGTCCATTCGTATTCCGGCCAGCTTTTGCAGTGTGTTTGGATTGAAGCCGACATTTGGGCGGGTGGCGGCCTGGCCCGCCAGCCCATTCGCGACGCTGGCTCATACCGGTCCGATGGCGCGGACAGTTGCCGACAGTGCGTTGTTTCTGAATGTGATCAGTGAACCCGACACAAGGGACTGGTATCAGCAACCATTTGCGCAAGTTGATTATTGCTGGAATCTTGCCAAGGGAATTCGCGGGGCGAAAGTCGCTTTCAGTCCGCGGCTTGGATGGGTCGAGCGCGTCGATCCGGAAGTTGAGGCGGTTGTTGCCAAGGCCGTTCAGAGGTTTTCCGAGTTAGGTGCTCACGTTGAACTGGCGGATCCGCCGGCGCGCGATCCATCCGCGGTTTTCAAAGTGTTGTATTTTTCCGGCGCGGGGTTTTTGCTGGACGAGTATCCGCCGGAAAAGCTGGACATGCTGGACCCCAATCTCCGGCTGGTTGTTGAGGAGTCGCGTGCTATGACGCGCCGGGATTTTCAGCAGGCGACGGCTGATCGTGCTGCCTATGGTGCATCCATGAAGGCGTTCATGGTAGCTTACGATTTTCTGGTGACACCCATGATTGCCGTGCCCCCGTTCGACACGCCGCTTGTGACTCCGTTCGATCCGCAGGGGACACTGTGGATGGAATGGACGCCTTTCACCTATCCCTTCAACCTGACGCAGCAGCCGGCAGCGAGCGTGCCTTGCGGCTTTACAGAAGCCGGGTTGCCCATCGGAATTCAAATTGTTGGACGTCACGGCGATGACGTTAGGGTCCTGCAGGCGGCACATGCGCTGGAGCAATTGCTGGGATTGGCAGAGCGTCATCCGGAAGGATACTGATTTATATGTGGAGCCCGGGTCCGGAAATTCTTACAGTTGCTGAAATGGACGAGATTGACCGGCTGGCGGTGTCGTCCAGCATCCCGACTCTCTCGTTGATGGAGAATGCTGGCCGTCAGGTTGCCAATGAAATTTGCAAACGCTGGTCGTTGCGAAAAGCAACTGTCTTGTGTGGACCAGGCAACAATGGGGGGGATGGGTACGTTGTGGCGCGGCATCTTCAGGCGCGCGGATGGCCGGTGCAAGTCGTAACAATCGGCGATCATGGGGTGCTCAAACCAGTTTCGGCACAGATGGCAAAGCGATGGAGCGGCGGCACGAGCGCGTTCAACCCGGAGGAACCGGTACACGGAGATATCTTCGTGGATGCCGTCTTCGGTGCGGGGCTTTCCCGGGGACTTGGTCCAGACCTCAGCCAACTCTTTGAAGACATTGAAATGTCGGATGCACCGGTGGTTGCAGTTGATATTCCCAGCGGCATCGATGGCGACCGGGCGAAGTTTCTGGAAGGTTCACAGCCCTGGTCCGCTGATTTGTGTGTGACGTTCTTTCGCAAGAAACCCGCGCATGTGCTTTACCCCGCACGTCAGCATTGCGGCGAAATTGTTTGTGCGGATATCGGCATACCGGTTGGTATGCTTCATGCGCTGACAGACGTTCACAGTAACGAGTTGCCCAGGCGCATGCGGTGCGATGAAAGCACTCGGCCAATTCCAGCGGATGACCTGAATCCGGCAAAGCACAAGTATCAACGTGGTCACTGTGTTGTGGTGAGCGGTCCCGCGCTCATGACGGGGGCCGCTCGACTTGCGGCGCACGCGGCCTTGAGGGCGGGGGCCGGTTTGGTGACGGTTGTTGGTGATGGTTTGGCCGCAGCGATATTGGCCCGATCTCTGGTTGCGATCATGGTGCGCGAAATAGCGGATGGCTTGGCATTCAAACGAGTGCTTGAAGATGAGCGCGTCACGAGCGTGGTCATGGGGCCAGGCAATGGGGTAGGGCCTGCGACAGCATCCAATGTATTGACGGCGCTGACTTTGAGGAAAAACGTTGTTGTTGACGCTGATGCACTGACGTCATTTGGCGGGGCTCGCGAGAAGCTGTTTTCGGTGCTGCACAAAAACAGCGTTTTGACGCCGCATGAAGGAGAGTTTGAGCGGCTTTTCCCTGGCTTGCTCCAGAAATCCGCGAATCGGATTGAAGCGGCCCGGGTTGCAGCCCAATTGTCGGGCGCAGTGGTGCTGCTGAAGGGCGCCGATACTGTTGTTGCCAACCCGCAAGGCGAGGCTGTGGTCAACACAAACGCACCCGCTGATCTTGCAACCGCGGGTTCAGGAGATGTGCTGGCCGGGATCATTGGCGGGCTAATTGCTCAAGGAATGCAGGCATTTGAGGCCGCCGTTGCGGGGGCGTATTATCATGGTGCGTGCGGCAGATTGGCTGGCCGTGGCTTGACAGCAGAGGACCTTCCGGAACTCTTGCCATATGCTATGCAAGATTGAATTCGCGGGCTTTGAGTTTCAAGATCACCCTGCTATAGCACCGCCCTTGTTAGGCTACAGGAACGGCGGAACAGCATGTGCCTGGATCTTTTTGGGTACGCACGCTGACGTCAGTCGCGCGGGCGTGGCGGAACTGGTAGACGCGCTGGATTTAGGTTCCAGTGACGCAAGTCGTGGGGGTTCAAATCCCTTCGCCCGCACCACATGCGCACCCCCAAGAGACACCGGTGGCGATATTGACGAACGGAAGCAGGACTAGAAAACTCATGGACATTACTGAAACGGTGAATGAGCAACTTCGCCGCGAATTTCGCATTACCATTGACAAGAACGACTTGGACGCGAAGCTTGTCACGCGTCTGGACGGTATGAAAGGGCAAATGAACCTTAAGGGGTTCCGGCCGGGGAAGGTCCCTGTTGCACATTTGCGCAAAACCTTCGGCAAATCGGTGATGGGCGAGATCGTCCAAGAGACTGTCGCTGAGTTTAGTCAGAAAGCGGTGGAAGAACGCTCGCTGCGTCCGGCTATGACGCCACGCATTGAATTGGCGTGTGAAGTTGAAAAAGTTATCGATGGCGTGGCGGACCTGGTCTTCACGATCGGCGTCGATCTGATGCCGGAATTCAAGCTTGCCGATATGTCGCAAATCTCGTTGCCGCGGCCCGTCGCCGAGGTTGATGACGGACAGGTCACGGATTCGTTGAAGCGGCTTGCAGCGCAGCAAAAAACCTATGAACCCAAAGGTGACGACGCTGTGTCGCAAGACGGGGATCAGCTGGTCGTGGATTTTTTGGGCAAAATCGACGGCGTGCCATTCGAGGGTGGAACTGCTGAGAATTCCGAACTGGTTTTGGGCTCGGGATCATTCATTCCAGGGTTCGAAGATCAATTGAAGGGCGTGAAAGCCGGGGATGCGAAAGTGGTCTCGGTGTCATTCCCCAGTGACTATCCGGCGGCAACTCTGGCGGGCAAGTTTGCGGAATTTGACGTGACGGTGAAGGAAATTCGCCGTGGGATCGATGCAGAAGTTGATGAAGGCTTGGCCACCAAGCTGGGCTTGGACAGCCTCGACAAGCTCAAGGATGCAGCGCGATCACAGTTGGCTGTCGAATTTGGACGGGCGACACGCGCGCATTTGAAACGCGCGCTTCTCGACGCTTTGGACGTGGCGCATAGTTTTGATTTACCTACAGGCATGGTTGAGGCCGAGTTCAAGCAAATCTGGACGCAGGTCGAGCAGGATTTGAAATCCGGTAATCTGGCCGAAGAGGACAAGAATAAGCCCGAGGATGAGCTTAAGGCTGAGTTTCGCCGCATTGCGGAGCGCCGCGTCCGGTTGGGTCTAGTGCTGTCGGAGTTTGGGCGTCTCAACAACGTGCAGGTGACTCAGGAAGAGCTCAACCGCGCGGTTGTCGCGCAGGCTCGGCAATACCCCGGTCAGGAAAAGCGCATATTCGAGATTTATCGAAACAATCCCGACGCCGTGGCTCAGCTTCGAGCGCCCCTGTTTGAAGATAAAGTGGTCGATTTCCTTTGTGGTCAGGTGAAGATCACGGACCATCAAGTGAGTCGCGAAGACCTGTTTAAGGACCCCGACGACCTGGCCAAAATTCTGAAGGCGAACTAACTGTTTAAGGTTGCCGGGTAATGTGCTGCACCTCATCCTGTCCAATTCAGACAGGGGTTGAGAACGAGAGAGTGTGACCGATGAAAGATATGAGCGAGACTTACGCGAACTACTACATGCCGTTTGTGATCGAGCAGACCGCGCGGGGTGAGCGGTCCTACGACATTTACTCGCGCCTGTTGAAGGAGCGGATTGTCTTTGTTTCAGGACCGATTGAAGACACCATCGCGACACTGGTTACGGCGCAGTTACTGTTCCTTGAGGCTGATAACCCCAAGAAGGAAATCTCTATGTATATCAATTCGCCTGGTGGCGTTGTGACTGCCGGCTTGGCGATTTACGACACGATGCAGTACATCCGGCCGACGATTGCCACTTTGTGTATCGGCCAGGCAGCGTCGGCCGCGTCGTTGCTTTTATGTGCCGGTGAGAAGGGGCAGCGCTACGCTTTGCCGAATTCTAGGGTGATGTTGCATCAACCTTCGGGCGGCGCGCAGGGCCAGGCCACAGATATCGCAAGGCATGCTCAAGAAATCTTGAAATTAAAGAGACGCTTGAATGAGATTTACGCGAAGCACACAGGCCAAACCGTTGAAACGATAGAGAGAGCTCTGGACCGGGATAACTTCTTAACAGCGGACGAAGCCAAGGCTTTTGGCCTGTTAGACCAGGTGTTCACCAAGAGACCGGCGGCTTTGGACCCCAACCGGTCTGAGTGATACAAGGGGAGATTGAACAGGTTTGACCAATACACCTGACATTAATACATTCTTGATCCATGGCCGCATAGCATGCTGGAATTGACTGTGAAAAGGCGTGTTATGGGGATTCGGCACGCAATTGGCTTTGTGGGAAATGGGGCGCGGCGATTGGCCGGAAACGGTGCAGTTCCGGTCTGCGAGGGAGAGTATGAATGAGTAAAAGCGGCAGCGATTCCAAGAACACGCTCTACTGCTCATTTTGCGGCAAGAGCCAGCATGAGGTGCGGAAGTTAATTGCTGGGCCGACTGTGTTCATTTGCGACGAGTGCGTCG
This sequence comes from Alphaproteobacteria bacterium, assembly GCA_034440175.1. Lineage (GTDB taxonomy): Bacteria > Pseudomonadota > Alphaproteobacteria > Micropepsales > Micropepsaceae > SZUA-430. Next base: position 35,246 of record JAWXBO010000170.1, on the reverse strand, counting down.
AACTCTGCATGGATATCATCCGTGAAGAGAACAAGACCTCTCTTGTCAAGTCGCGCGACGGCGTTCCGACACCGACTGATATTCGCAAAGTGCTGGATGATTATGTCATTGGGCAGGATCACGCCAAGAAGGTGCTCGCGGTCGCGGTGCACAATCACTACAAGCGCCTGAACCATCAAGCCAAGACCGGCGAAGTCGAGATTGCCAAATCGAACATTATGCTGATCGGCCCGACAGGCTGCGGCAAGACTCTGCTGGCGCAAACGCTTGCACGCATTCTCGATGTGCCGTTCACGATGGCAGATGCGACGACATTGACCGAAGCGGGCTATGTCGGCGAAGACGTTGAAAACATCATTTTGAAGTTGCTGCAGTCGGCCGACTACAATGTCGAAAAGGCGCAGCGCGGTATTGTCTACATCGATGAAGTCGACAAGATCAGCCGCAAGTCCGACAATCCATCGATCACGCGCGACGTGTCGGGTGAAGGCGTTCAGCAGGCCTTGCTCAAGATTATGGAAGGCACGATCGCCAGCGTTCCGCCGCAAGGCGGGCGCAAGCATCCGCAGCAGGAATTTCTGCAGGTCGATACGACCAACATCCTGTTTGTCTGTGGTGGTGCGTTTGCCGGCCTTGAGAAAATCATCGCAGCACGTGGCAAGGGTTCATCGATTGGATTCGGAGCAAATGTTCAGTCTGCGGATGATCGTGGAACCGGCGCCATTCTGCGAGAGATCGAGCCTGAGGATTTGTTAAAGTTTGGACTTATTCCCGAGTTCGTCGGCCGCTTGCCTGTCGTGGCGACGCTGGAGGACCTTGATATCGATGCGCTTATGTCGATTTTGACCAAGCCAAAGAATGCCATCGTCAAGCAATACCAACGCTTGTTTGACATGGAGGGCGTCGCATTGTCCTTCTCAGACGACGCATTAAAGGCAATCTCGCGCAAGGCGATTTCGCGCAAGACCGGCGCGCGTGGGTTGCGTTCGATTATGGAAGCGATCCTGCTGGATACGATGTTCGACTTACCGGGCATGCGTGGCGTTACGGAAGTCGTCATTAACGGCGAAGTCGCCGAGGGCAGGGCACGTCCTCTCTTGATCTATGCCGATAAACGTGGTGAAGCCACGTCAGCCGCCTCTTGAGCGCAGAAATCAGTAGCCTGCCAAACAGAGTCAAGGCCTTGAATGACGGAGTAGCCGCCTCCAAGTCATAGCCTCTATGAACCATCCTGGTGACCGGAATTCGGGTGCTTGCCGCAATAGCCTGTAATATGGCTCCCGATTGTAGCCGCCGCCTATCACTTGAAAGTCAGGTCCAAGATGCAAAGTTCGGACAACGAGCAAGCCGCGCCGCCGTTACTGGTGTTTCCAGTGTTGCCACTCCGGGACATCGTGGTGTTCCCGCACAAAATCGTGCCGCTTTTTGTCGGGCGCGAGAAATCGGTGCGTGCGCTTGAGGATGTGGGTTTGGAAGAGAAGCAAATTCTTCTGGTCACCCAGAAAAACCCGGCGCAGGACGACCCGGGCGAAAATGACATCTATCTCATCGGTACTCTGGCCTCGGTTGTGCAGCTGTTGAAGCTTCCCGACCAAACGGTGCGTGTTCTAGTCGAGGGCAAGCAGCGGGCGCGGATCAAGCGCTTTATTCCGAATGGGAATTTCTTCCAGGTTGAAGCCGAACTGTTGCCCGATGTGGTGGCGGATGACGGCGAGATCGAGGCGTTGTCGCGCACAGCCATGGCGCAATTCGATAACTATGTGAAGCTCAACAAAAAGATCGCGCCAGAGTCGCAGGCCGAAGTGCAGCAAATCAGCGATCCGTCGAAGCTGGCGGATACGATCGCATCGCATCTGACAGTCAAGATTCCAGACAAGCAAGCGTTGCTTGAAATGATCAACGTCGGCGAACGGCTCGAAAAAGTGTTCGGGCTGATGGAATCGGAAATGAGCGTGCTTCAGGTCGAGCGCAAAATTCGAACGCGCGTGAAGCGGCAAATGGAAAAGACCCAGCGCGAGTATTATCTGAACGAGCAGATGAAGGCCATTCAGAAAGAGCTTGGCGAAGGTGAAGAGCAGCGCGACGAATTGGGCGAGCTGGAAGACCGCATAAAGAAAACCAAGCTGTCGAAGGAAGCAAACGACAAGGCGCTGGCTGAGTTGCGCAAGCTGCGGCAGATGTCGCCGATGGCGGCAGAGGCGACGGTTGTGCGCAACTATCTTGACTGGCTGCTGTCGCTGCCGTGGGGCAAGAAGAACCGGATCAAGAAAGATATCGCTGAGGCCGAGCGTGTGCTCGACAACGATCACTACGGACTTGAAAAGGTCAAGGAACGCATTCTGGAATACTTGGCAGTGCAGCAGCGCGCCGGAAAGTTGCGCGGTCCGATCCTGTGCCTGGTGGGTCCACCCGGCGTTGGCAAGACGTCTCTCGGTAAATCAATCGCCAAGGCCACAGGCCGGGAGTTCGCGCGCATGTCGCTTGGCGGGGTGCGGGATGAAGCGGAAATTCGCGGGCATCGGCGAACCTATATCGGATCGATGCCGGGCAAAGTCATCCAGGGAATGAAGAAAGCGAAGTCGGCCAATCCGCTGTTCCTGCTGGACGAGATCGACAAGCTTGGTGCGGATTGGCGTGGTGACCCGTCTTCGGCGTTGCTGGAGGTTTTGGATCCGGAACAGAATTCGACATTCAACGATCATTATCTGGAAGTCGATTTCGATCTGTCCGACGTCATGTTCATCACGACGTCCAACAGTTTGCGCATGCCGCAACCGTTGATGGACCGGATGGAGATCATCCGCATTCCCGGATACACTGAAGATGAGAAGGTCGAGATCGCGAAAAGGCATTTGCTTTCCAAGCAAATGCAAGCCCACGCGCTGAAGGATGGCGAGTGGTCGATTACCGATGCGGCTTTGCTGGACTTGGTTCGGTACTATACACGCGAGGCAGGGGTGCGCAGTCTCGAACGCGAGCTAGCGAACCTGGCGCGTAAAGCTGTACGCGAAATCGTTTCGAAGAAATCGAAGTCGGTGCAGGTCACGCCCAAGAATCTCGAGAAATATGCTGGCGTACGCAAGTTCCGCTTTGGCGAGATGGAAGGCGAGGACCAGGTTGGTGTCGTCACCGGGCTGGCGTGGACGGAAGTCGGCGGCGAAACGCTGACGATCGAGGCCATCATGCTGCCTGGCAAGGGCCGCATGCAGACCACCGGCAAGCTTGGCGACGTGATGAAAGAGTCGATCGACGCTGCGCGGTCGTATGTGCGCTCGCGGGCCACGACGTTCGGGATCACGCCTCCGACCTTTGACAAGCGTGACATCCATGTCCACGTACCGGAAGGCGCCACTCCCAAAGACGGGCCGTCAGCGGGTGTTGCCATGACAACCGCAATCGTTTCGGTGCTGACCAGCATTCCCATCCGGCGAGACGTGGCCATGACGGGGGAAGTCACGTTGCGTGGCCGGGTTTTGCCGATTGGCGGATTGAAGGAAAAGCTTTTGGCTGCGTTGCGCGCAGGCATCAAGACTGTGATCATTCCTTCTGAAAACGAGAAGGACCTGGCAGAAATACCAGACAACGTCCTCAAAGGGCTGACGATCATTCCTGCGGCGACAGTTGATGAAGTCTTGGCGAAAGCCCTGGTGCGCATGCCGACGCCCATTACCTGGGAGGAACCACCTGATGTACCCCCGCATGCTGCAAAAGATGGGGCGGGCGATCATGAAGGGGTTGTTGCGCATTAACCTTTTGGCCAAAATCTGAGGAAAATTAGGGCCGCAGCCAAGCAAAACTGCGGCCCTTCGACCTTTTCACGGGATTTTGCGCGGAAAACCGCGAATTGGCTTTGACAGGACCTAAACAGCCCTTTATTCCCGGTTTTCAAGTTCTGAAGGCAAAACGGCCTTTTTCTGTCATTTTCCAAATTTAACTCAGCTGCGAGGATCCATGAACAAGAACGATTTGATTGGGGCCGTCGCCGAAAAGACGACCGTGCAGAAGTCCGAAGTCGAGAAAATCATCGACGCGACGTTGGACATTGTCACGAACACGTTGAAGGGCGGCGATGAAGTTCGTTTGGTAGGTTTCGGCACATTTGTGGTTACCACGCGCAAAGCCGGTACGGGCCGCAATCCACGCACAGGCGAGGAAATCAAAATTCCGGCGTCGAAACAGCCGAAGTTCCGGGCTGGCAAACAATTGAAAGACGCCGTCAACGTCTAATTTGGCGGTTAGGCAGTTTTGGGGCGTCAGCCGCAAGGCCGGCGCCCCTTTTATTTTGCGAGAAGCGCCTGTCTTTGCTATCTCGCGCCCTGGAGGGCGATTAGCTCAGTTGGTAGAGCGCATCGTTTACACCGATGATGTCGGCGGTTCGAGCCCGTCATCGCCCACCACGCTTCGCCTTACGGGCTTCGCGTGGCGCAGCCGCAAGCTATGTCTTGGCAAGCCAGAGGGGAATTTCCGTGTTTTCATTCGTTCAACTGTTAGTGGCAATTTTCGCAGTCATGTTGGTTCCTGCTGCCGCCCACGCGAAAGTCGTTTCGCAAAGCGCAACCGGTTTTTCGCTAATGTTCCAGGCCGATGTGCCGGGCGACACGCAAAGTGCTTATGAAAAATTTGTTTCCATCGGGTCGTGGTGGGATGCCAGTCACTCGCATTCCGGCGACAGCAAAAACCTGTCGATGGACGTTAAAAACGGCGGCTGCTGGTGCGAGACATTGCCGAACGGCGGTTTCGTGAGACACATGGAAATCGTGCACGCCGCGCCGGGCGAGACGCTGGTACTATCCGGTGGATTGGGGCCGTTGGCGTTCATGGGGGTTTCGGGCGCGATGGCGATCAGGTTTCAGAAAATGTATCACATGACCCGCGTGACGATGGAATATTCGGTCGGCGGTTTCGACGCTGCAGGATTCAAAGGCATGGCCAAGGCTGTTGATGGCGTGCTTGATATTGGCTTCAAGCGTTATTCGAATTTCGTTTCGACCGGTCAACCCTAACGATCTGCTGCACAACGCTCGTGCAATGCGGGATCGAGACGTACGGACAAGCTCATGATTGATCACCAAATCAGTACCTATTAGTGCAGTAATACCAACGGCCGGAAGAATTGACTCGTGACGCTGTGATGGCGTGTCCATCGACAACTGCACACTCTCACGTTCGTCATGGCCGGGCACTTGACCCGGCCGCCCAGTGGCCTCGCGTCTGCGAGGCATGAGCGTGCTTTGAGTCAGGCCGCGCTTTCGTCCTTTCGTCGCGTGGACACGCGACGGCTGGGTGGCCGGGACAAGTGCCCGGCCATGACGGAGGTGGGGTTTGTTGTTACAGGTCATATCTTCCGGCCGTTGGCTCCACCGCTTCACCCGTAACTCCCTTGTTTGGCTGGTTCCATTAACGGCTGGTTTTGCGTCGTCAGGATTGCTATGCCTTGGGTCATGCAGCGTAAACTCACCGCGATCCTGTCTGCCGATGTTGTTGGCTATAGCCGCCTCATGGAGCTCGACGAGGCTGGGACCCTGGAGCGCCTGAAGGCCAACCGCGTCTCGATTTTCGATCCGCAGGTGGCGAACCATGGCGGGCGGCAGTTCAAATTGATGGGAGATGGGGCGCTGGTCGAGTTCGCCAGTGTCATTGCCGCGGTCAATTGTGCGCTGGCAATCCAGGAGGCGAGCGAGAAGGCGGAGGCAAAACCCATTCGTTACCGCATCGGCATCAATCTGGGCGAAGTCATCGTCGAGGGCGACGATATTTATGGCGAAGGTGTCAACGTCGCAGCCCGGCTCCAGTCGCTTGCTCCTGCCGGCGGGGTAGCGTTATCGCGTGTCGTCAGGGATCAGGTCGAAGGCAAGGCCGCGTGTGTGTTCGAGGATATGGGCGAGCATACGGTCAAGAATATCAACCGCCCGGTGCATGTGTATTCCGTCCGCGCCGCCGGACGTAATGAACCCGAGGTTCACAAAGTGGAAGCGCCACACAAACTATCCATTTGCGTTCTGCCGTTCGCCAACATGAGTGCGGATGCCGAGCAGGAATATTTCAGCGACGGCATTTCCGAAGACATCATCACCGATCTCAGCAAGGTCTCGGCGCTGTTTGTGGTCGCGCGCAATACCGCGTTTCAATTCAAGGGCAAGAGCATCGATATTCCTCAAGTGGCGCGCCAGCTAAAGGTTGGCCATGTGCTTGAAGGCAGCGTCCGGAAATCTGGCGGCAGGGTGCGGATCACCGCCCAGTTGATCGACGGTACCACCGGCGGCCATGTCTGGGCCGAGCGCTTTGATCGCGACCTCAACGACATTTTCGCGCTTCAGGATGAGATTTCCGAGGCCATCGTCAAGGCCCTGAAGCTCAAGCTGCTGCCGGAGGAAAAGCAGGCCATCGAAGAGCGCGGCACCGACAATGTCGAAGCCTACAACCTGTTTTTGATGGCGCGTCAGTCCTACGTTACCGGCTTCGAAAACGACAGCCGGGAAGTCGAAAGTATCGTGCGCCTATGCAAGCGCATCACCGAAATCGATCCAACCTACGCGCGCGCTTGGGCTCTGATGGCACTTGGGCAAATGTTGTTGCGTTTCCTGCACGCCGGCAACGCCGGAAACGCCGGCAATGTGGACGACGGATTGAACGCGGCCGAACGTGCGCTGGCGTTAGATGCTACTTTGGCCGAGGCCCACGCGGTTAAGGCCAGAATTTTTTCCGAGACCGGCCGTCAGGACGAGGCCGCGACGGAAATTAAAATCGCCCTTCGCCTGGATCCCGAATCCTACGAGGTCAACAGGTCTGCTGCCTATTTGAGTTTCCGAGACCGGCGGATGGAGGATGCCATCCGCCATTTCGAGAAGGCAATGAGCCTCGTCGGCGCGGACTTCAGCTCGGCTGGGATGTTGATCAGCTGTTACAATGCAGTCGGCAACTCACAGGCAGTTCTGCGGGCGGCGCAAATCACCCTTGAGCGCACCGAAAAGGTTCTGACGCTTGATCGCAACAACGGTACGGCCATCGGTCACGGCAGCAACGCTCTGGCGGTGCTCGGTCAAGCCGAACGCGCGAAAGAGTGGATGAACCGCGCCCTGCTGGTCGATCCGGACAACTATAACATGCGATACAATTTCGCCTGTTCGCTCGCCGCCTATTTGAAAGACTCCTCGGCCGCGCTTGACATGCTGGAGCCGGTGTTCGCTCATATGTCGACGGGGCTCCTGATGCATGCAAAAGTCGATCCGGACTTCGATCACATCCGTGACGATCCACGCTTCAAGGCTATGATTGCCGCCGCCGAAGTGCGGTTGGCGGGCTCTAGCTGATGCAGCGCAAACTTACCGCGATTTTGTCTGCCGACGTCGTGGGCTATAGCGGCCTGATGGAGCGCGACGAGGCGGGGACGCTGGAGCGTCTGAAGGCCAACCGCACGGCGGTCTTCGATCCGCATGTGGCGAGGCATGGCGGACGTCAGTTTAAGCTGATGGGCGATGGCGCTTTGGTCGAATTCGCCAGCGTGGTCGCGGCGGTCAATTGCGCGCTGGCAATCCAAGACGCGACGGAAAAAGCCGACGCCAAGCCTATACGGTACCGTATCGGCATCAATCTGGGCGAGGTCATCGTCGAGGGCGACGACATCTACGGCGAAGGGGTCAACGTCGCGGCGCGGATTCAGGCGCTGGCCCCCGTCGGCGGCGTGGCACTGTCGCGTGTCGTCAAGGATCAGGTTGACGGCAAAACAGCGTGTGTGTTTGAGGACATGGGCGAACACAGCGTTAAGAATATCGAGCGGCCGGTGCACGTATACTCGGTGCGAACCGCCGAACGAAGTCAAACTGAAGGTAAAAACTTGGAGGTCCCTCGCAAACTCTCGATCTGCGTGCTGCCGTTCGCCAATATGAGCGACGATCCGCAGCAGGAGTACTTCTCCGACGGCATCAGCGAAGATATTATCACTGACTTGAGCAAAGTTTCCGCGCTCGGCGTGACGGCGCGCAACACCTCTTTCCAGTTCAAGGGCAAAAGCGTGGACGTACCGCAAGTCGCGCGGCAGCTGAAAGTCAGCCACATCCTGGAAGGCAGCGTGCGCAAGGCGGGTGGGCGCGTGCGTATCACCTCTCAGCTGATCGACGGCGCCTCGGGCGAACACGTCTGGGCCGAACGCTACGACCGCGACCTCAACGACATCTTCGCCCTGCAGGACGAAATCTCCGAGGCCATCGTCAAGGCGCTGAAGCTCAAGCTGCTGCCGGAAGAAAAGAAAGCCATCGAAAATCGCGGCACGGAAAGCGTCGATGCCTACAATCTCTATCTCATGGCGCGCCAATACTACGTCACCGGTAATTGGGGTGATGCGCGCCGGGAAGAAGCGATCATCCGCCTGTGCGGCCGCGCCACCGAAATCGATTCCGGCTATGCGCGTGCCTGGGCGCTCATGGCTCTCTCGCAAAATATGCAGCGCTACCTTTTTGGCGCAATGGGTGACGGCGGTTTGGCGTCTGTAAACCGGGCGCTGGCGCTCGATTCCAATCTGCCCGAGGCCCATGCCGTAAAGTCGTTGATCTCGTACGAAGATGGTCGCCCGGACGAGGCATCCTCGGAACTCGCGGCAGCCCTTCGTTTGGATCCAGAGTGCTACGAGGTCAACAGGGTGGCCGCCTATTTGTGCTACAAACAGCGCCGGCTGGAGGACGCTATTCGCTTTTTTGAAATGGCTGCGGCGCTCATGGAAAGCGATTTTCATTCGGCAGGAATGTTGATCGGCTGCTACGCCGCAGTCGGCAATTCCGAAGCCAGCCTACGTGCGGCGCAAATTTCATTGGCTCGCGTCGAAAAGGCTGTGTCGCAGGATCAAAGCAACGGTGCGGCCATGGGTTTTGGTGTTAACGCTCTCGCGGCTCTTGGGCAGGTTGAGCGCGCCAAGGAATGGATGGCGCGCGCCCTTCTGATCGATCCCGGCAATATGAACATGCGCTTTAACTTTGCGTGCGCTACTGCTCGCGATTTGAAGGAGACCGACTCCGCGCTCGAACTGTTAGGCCCCTTTCTCGCGACGACGGGGATCGACTTCCTAAATCACGCCAAGGCCGATCCGGACCTCGATTCGCTCCGCGACGACCCGCGCTTCAAGGCGATGATCGCCGCCGCCGAGGCGCGGCTGACCGGAGAAAAGGGATCATAACTCATCCCCGATGCGCGCGCGCAGGAGCATGAGACGCAAGGCCCATAGGCGGAGTGCCGGTATGGGAAATTTTGGTGGCAGGCCGCGCAGGGGTGCAGGTAGATCGCGGGATATTCCCGTGATTCGGTTTGCGAGTTCGCGGCCGGCCCAGGTCATGAAGGCGACGCCGTTGCCGTGACAGCCGAAAGCGTAGGATACAGAGGGGTCGGATTCCAGCTCTCCTATTGCTGGTGTCATGCGTCGGGTGGCTGAGATTAAGCCGCGCCAGCTATGGGTGATTTCTGCACCGGCGAATGCGGGAAACATTCTTGCCAGGCGTTTGGTCAGGAGCGAACTCATCGCGACTAGCCCGGACGGCGAACCTGTAGTGTCACCGCGTCCGCCATACATCAAGTGGTTGCCGGGGAGCATACGGAGATAAGCCAGGTGAGCTCGGGTGTTGGAGGCGGGTGATTGTGTTCGCCAACTTTGATTGGCAAGCTCGGCGTTGGAGAGTGGACGGGTAGAGACGATGTTCGACATGACAGGCAATGAACGTCCATAAAGTTCTGGTACAAGATCTTCAGGCAGCCAGCCGTTGGCGGCGACAATGACACGCTTGGCGCGGAGGGAACCTTGGCTGGTTACAAGGCGATGTGCACCGTTCTCGCGGTGCCATGACAATACTCGCGAGTGGGCATGAAGATGCGCGCCTCGTCTCGTGGCTGCATCGGCGAGGCCCAGGCAATAGGAGAGGGGGTGCAGGCCGAAGCCTACGGGCTCGAAAAGGGCGCCGAGCTGCTCGGTGCAGGCGAAGGCCCGGTTTTCAAATTCACTCGCTGAAACGACCTTCGCGCCGACACCCAGTTTCGTCATGAGGTCCGCTTGGGCTTGCAGTTCCATGAACCGATTGGGTTTGTGCGCGAACGTCCAGACGCCGTTGCCCTGTTTCCTCAAGTCGATGCGTTCTTCTTGGGCGAGCTCGCCGACAAGGCGCACGGCGTCGATGAGGCTGCGGTAAAACGCCAGGGTTTCGTCTGATCCGTAAATCGCATTGAGTTCTGCTGGCCCCAGGAATGAGGCGCCGATGCTGCAAAAGCCTCCATTGCGGCCCGAGGAGCCCCAGCCGATGGCACCGGCTTCCAGAACGCGCACATCGATCCCGGCGCGTGCCAGATGATAGGCGGCGGATAGTCCGCAGTAACCGCCGCCGATTATGGCGACGTCGGCGGTTTCATCGGTTTCAAGCCCAGGTACGGCGGGGGCCGGGAGCGAAGGGCGATCCGTTTCCCAGAGACTTTCGACAGGCTGCGACCAGTCATAGAGCGCGTCGTGATAGAGACGCACGATTTATCTCTTGCCGGTAAAGGCGGCATCGTCGGCGTAAGGAAACCAGGATGCGTCTTCGGGCGTGGCGCTGGGATTGATGACAACGAATTTTGTTGAGCGGAATTGTTCCAGGCCTTCCGAACCCAGTTCGCGGCCAACGCCACTGCGCTTGCGGCCGCCGAACGGGGCGGCGTCGTTGTCGAGAAGCGGGTTGTTGACCCAGACCATGCCGCAGTCGATTTCATCGACGGCGCGCATCGCCTGTTCGAGATTCATGGTGTAAATGTTTGCGCCCAGGCCATACTCGGATTGATTGGCGAGTTCTATCGCCTCGTCGAAGTCGTCGACTTTTACCAGCGGTGCGACGGGACCGAAGCTTTCGCTGTTGACGATGTCCATCCCGGGTTTGACGTTCATCAGAACCGTCGGTTCCACGAACCAGCCGCGATTGAACTCCGAAGGACGGTTGCCGCCTGCGATGGGTTGGGCGCCGGCGTCGATGGCGCGTTTGAGGATGGCTTCGTAGCGATCACGGGAGGCGCTGGTTGCCATAGGCCCGAGGTCGACTCTGTCCAGTCCGTTGCCGATGCGCAGCTTCCTGGCTTCGCGCGCGAGTTTGTCGGCGAACTCATCGTAGATTTTGTGGTGAATATAGAGTCGCTCTGCCGAAGTGCAGACCTGACCGCAATTGATAAACGACGCGAAGGCGGCACCTCGGACTGCGATGTCAATCGGGGCGGAGGGCATAACAATGAACGGGTCATTGCCGGAGGTTTCCATCAACACGGGTTTGAAACGCTCGCCGCACATGCGGCCAATGATCTGGCCGGTGGCCACGGTGCCAGTGAACGCGGCGCATTGCGTGCCATTGCTTTCGAGAAGTCGTGTCACGACTTTGGGTCCGCCGGTGAGGCACTGGACAAGACCCTCCGGCAAGGGTGCGAAGGCTTCCATCATCAAGAGGGTTGAAAGCGACGTGATCTCGGACGGCTTGACGATGACGGCGTTGCCTGCACCGAGTGCGGCCGCTGCTTGCCAGGCAAGCAAGAGCAGGGGGTAGTTATAGGGCATGATGAGGACGGCTACGCCCAGCGGCTCTTTGATGGAACAATGCAACTGACCGGCTACTGAAGGCGCATAGATTCGGCCCATCTCGTGCCGGCCAATTTCCGCGTAATAGTCGAAGGCGCTGATAGTCCAGCTGACTTCGTCCATCGATTCTTTGTAGGGCTTGCCCATTTCGCGCGTGAGTGCTTCGGCCAGCCTTGGCTGCAGGGCCTTTAGATTCTGCGCGACCTCGTGAAGTTTTTGCGCCCGTTCGAGACCGGAGAGCCCGCGCCACCACTGTTTTTGAATGCGGCCTGCGATTTCGATCGAACTGTCAATTTCGTCGGGCGTGGATTCCGCAACAGATCCATAGCGTTGTTCTGTCGCGGGATCGATAACGGCGTAGTCGCCGGGGCCGGCGGCGGCGACGAGTTGACCCGCAATGAACAGTTTGCGATCCACGGTTTGGAAGATCTGGCTCATCGAGACTGGCTTTCCTCAGTTTTCGTCGTAAGCGGCCTGCAGCAGTGCTTTTACGTTTGCATCGAAATCCCTGGCTGTTTCAAGAACGAAAGCGCGCTTGATGCGGTCTGCGCCACCCAAGGCCTTGGTCTCGATAAGCTTTGGGTTTTTTGGAAAGCTTCGCAGCGCAATACCCAGGAGCAGACCTTGCTTGCTGGGTTTGACCGCTCCGTATTGTTTCAACCGGTAGAGTGCCACGTAGGTTTTTCGTGGACTCAATGTGCCTTTGCCGAGCTTGGCAGCAAAGCCGGCGATTTTTTCGTACAGGGGTCGTTGGTTGGCAAAGGACTTGGAAAAGAGCGCATCGACGAGCTTGTTTGGGTCTTCTTCACCAAGGGAGCCTTCGCCAAAAGCGCGCCACAAAACTAGGCCCGCCCTGGACATGCCCAGACCGTGGACGTTCCTGAACCACTTCAGGCGCTCCCCGGTCTTTTCGTGTAGACAGGTCTTGGCGATTTTGACCCACTGCGCAAGGGTTTTCCCGGTCGCCTTCTCGAGGTTCGCCTCAAAGGATGCCATGTATTGCTTGATTTTGTCGGGTTCCTTGTAGGTCTCGGCCATGGTGCTATTTACAGATTCCTTGGGGTTTGCTTGACACTCGGGGATGTGTTCAGTACACCCACCGCTCTTCGGCGGCCAGACTGTACCAGGCCGCTCGTTTGCCCTTTGCGGGGGCGTAGCTCAGTTGGTTAGAGCGCCGGCCTGTCACGCCGGAGGTCGCGGGTTCGAGCCCCGTCGCTCCCGCCAGCCTTCGCTTGCGAAGGCTGCCACGCACCACGGCCCCCCATCGTCTCCGCTTCAACTTTCCTCCCGAACTGTCGCACTTTGCACACGCCAAAGTGCTTGCTTTGCGGTGCACAATCTTTAGTTTCCGGGCGGAAATAGAATGATTTGTGCGACTCTCCGGCGGGCGACGGGCTCGCAAGCTACCACTCGAAGGGGGCTGAACCTTGATGCGCGGCTGACTGGCGCGGATTGGTCTGAGCTTGAACCAGATGACCGATATTCTTTCTGACTATCTGCCGATTATCCTGTTTCTTGGGCTATCTGGCGTGCTGGCGCTGGTGCTGATGGTGCTGCCGCTGCTGATCGCACCTTACAGGCCTGATCCGGAAAAACTGTCAGCCTATGAATGCGGGTTCAACGCCTTCGACGATGCGCGCATGAAGTTCGACGTGCGATTTTACCTTGTCGCGATCTTGTTCATTATCTTCGATCTGGAAGTGACGTTTCTGTTCCCGTGGGCGATCACGTTGGGCGACATCGGGGTCTTTGGTTTTTGGTCGATGATGTCGTTTCTGGGAATTCTGACCGTCGGTTTCATCTACGAATGGAAAAAGGGGGCGCTTGAATGGGAGTGACCCGGCCACCGGCCTATGGTGCTGCGCGCGCAAGTGTTGAAGGTGCGGCGCCAGTTGATCCCAGTGATCCGTTCTTTTTGAGCGCGCGGGAAGCGCTGGATGAAAAAGGATTCCTGGTGGCGCGTGCCGATGAACTGATTACCTGGGCGCGCACGGGTTCGCTGATGTGGATGACATTCGGCCTGGCGTGCTGCGCGGTCGAAATGATGCAGGCCAACATGCCGCGCTACGATCTGGAGCGCTTTGGCTTTGCACCGCGCGCGTCGCCACGCCAGTCCGATGTGATGATCGTTGCGGGCACGTTGACCAACAAAATGGCCCCTGCGTTGCGCAAAGTCTATGACCAAATGCCAGAGCCGCGCTATGTGATCTCGATGGGGTCGTGCGCGAATGGCGGCGGGTATTATCACTACTCGTACGCTGTCGTGCGTGGTTGCGACCGGATCGTACCGGTCGATATTTATGTCCCCGGTTGTCCCCCGACCGCTGAAGCACTGGTGTACGGCGTGATGTTGCTGCAGAAAAAAATCCGCCGCACCGGCAACATTATCCGCTGAGGACCCGTATGAAACACGACCTCAAAGCCCTCAGTGAGCATATACTCGACAAGCGCAGTGGTTTCGGGCTCACGGCCAGTATGACTTTTGGTGAACTGACTGTCACCGCTGTGCCTGATACGTTGATCGGGTTGCTGCTGTTCCTGAGGGATGACCCGGCCTGCAGGTTTTCGACACTCATAGACATTTGTGGCGTTGATTTTCCCGAGCGGGCGAGACGTTTCGATGTTGTCTACCACCTGCTCAGCATGCACCGGAATCAACGCATCCGCATCAAAGTGGAAACCGATGAACAGGTCGCGGTGCCTTCCACAATTGGCGTGTGGCCTGCGGCTAACTGGTTTGAGCGTGAAGCGTTCGACATGTATGGCATTCAGTTTTCAGATCATCCCGACCTCAGGCGCATTCTGACGGATTATGGTTTTTCCGGTTATCCTTTGCGCAAGGACTTTCCGCTCACGGGCTTCGTCGAAGCCAAATACGATGACGAGCAAAAGCGCGTGGTGTATGCGCCGGTGAAACTGATTCAGGATTTTCGCCAGTTTGATTTTATGTCGCCGTGGGAAGGGGCCAAATATATTCTTCCTGGCGATGAAAAGGGCACCAAGCCATGACTGCCGCCCCCGAACCGAAAACCCGGAACATGACGTTGAATTTCGGGCCGCAACATCCGGCCGCGCATGGCGTTTTGCGCCTGGTGCTTGAGCTTGACGGTGAAGTGGTTGAGCGCGTTGATCCGCATATTGGCCTGTTGCATCGTGGCACCGAAAAGCTGATCGAGCACAAGACATATCTGCAGGCTTTGCCGTATTTCGACCGGCTCGACTACGTCGCGCCAATGAACCAGGAGCATGCGTTTGCCCTTGCGGTCGAAAGGCTTTGCGGTATTACGATTCCGCCGCGCGCGTCGTATATCCGCGTGCTGTACAGCGAGATCGGCAGAATTCTCAATCACATCATGAACACCACCATGCAGGCGTTGGATGTTGGCGCCCTGACGCCGCCTGTGTGGGGTTTTGAGGAACGCGAGAAGTTGATGGTATTCTATGAGCGCGCCAGCGGTTCGCGGATGCATGCAGCGTATGTGCGGCCGGGTGGCGTGCATCAGGACTTGCCGCAAGCGTTGCTCGACGACATTTACAAGTGGTGCGAGCAGTTCCCCCGCGTCATCGACGACATCGAAACCTTGTTGACCGACAATCGCATCTTCAAGCAGCGCAATGTCGATATCGGTGTGGTCAAGGCGCAGGATGCGATTGATTGGGGTTTTTCCGGGGTCATGGTGCGGGGCTCAGGTCTGGCGTGGGATCTGCGGCGCGCGCAGCCTTATGAGTGTTATTCCGATCTTTCGTTTGACATTCCCGTTGGGAAAAACGGGGACTGCTATGACCGTTACCTTTGCCGCATGGAAGAAATGCGCGAGTCGGTGAAGATCATGAAGCAGTGCATTGAACGGATGCCAAAAGGCGCCGTACACGAGGGTTCAGGCAAAGTCGTTCCGCCCAAGCGCGCCGACATGAAGCAATCCATGGAAGCGCTCATCCATCATTTCAAGCTCTATACCGAGGGATATCACGTGCCGGCTGGTGAAGTGTATGCAGCCGTTGAAGCCCCGAAGGGTGAGTTTGGCGTCTATCTGATCAGCGACGGTTCAAACAAGCCGTATCGCTGCAAGATCCGCGCGCCGGGGTTCGCACATCTGCAAGCGATGGATTTCCTTTGCAAGGGACACATGATTGCAGATGTTTCGGCGATCCTGGGCTCGTTGGATATCGTATTCGGGGAGGTCGACCGTTGAGCCTGCGCCGCCTCGCGCCCGATCAGCCTGCTAGTTTTGAATTCACGCCAGACAATCAGGCGTGGGCACACAAGCAGATGAAAAAATATCCTGAGGGCAAGCAAGCCTCGGCCATAGTGCCGCTGTTGTGGCGCGCACAGGAACAGAATGGCGGACATGTCACAGAACCGATGATGCGCGTGATCGGCGGGATGTTGGGTCTGTCGCCTATCCGCGTGCTGGAAATCGCGACGTTCTATACGATGTTCAACCTCAAGCCGGTTGGCAAACATCTGATCCAGGTGTGTACGACCACCCCGTGCTGGCTGCGCGGGTCGGAGGCGGTTGTGGCCGCGTGCAAGAAACACATTCATGCGCACGCCGAAACCGTTTCGGATGACGGGAAGCTGTCATGGATGGAAGTTGAGTGCCTGGGCGCTTGCGTGAATGCACCGGTGGTTCAGATCGGCGACGATTTCTATGAAGATCTGGATGGCGCGCGCATGGAAGGAATGATCAACGATCTGCGTGCTGGCCGTCCGGTCAAGCCTGGCTCGCAGATTGGACGGCAGAATTCGGCTCCCGAGGGTGGGCCGATGACGTTATTGGATGTGAAGTCATGAGTGGTGTTTCATATGCTCGCCGATAAGGATCGCATCTTTACAAACCTGTATGGCGTGCATGATTGGCGGCTGGCCGGTGCGCGCAAGCGTGGCAATTGGGATGGGACCAAGGCGCTGATCGAAAAGGGACGCGACTGGATCATCAACGAAATGAAGACCTCGGGATTGCGCGGGCGTGGCGGTGCGGGCTTTCCTACGGGGCTGAAGTGGTCGTTCATGCCAAAGGTTTCAGATGGTCGCCCGTCCTATCTGGTCGTCAATGCGGACGAGTCCGAACCTGGCACGTGCAAAGACAGGGACATCATGCGGCACGATCCGCATACTTTGCTCGAGGGCTGTTTGCTCGCATCGTTCGCGATGGGCGCACATGCGTGTTACATTTATGTGCGCGGGGAGTTCCGGCGTGAGTATCAGCGCCTGGATGCGGCCATTCAGGAGTGCTACGACGCGGGGCTGTTCGGGAAGAATGCTGCCGGGTCCGGGTGGGACTTCGATTGTTATGTGCATCACGGCGCCGGCGCCTATATTTGCGGCGAAGAAACGGCGCTGCTTGAAAGCCTTGAAGGCAAGAAGGGTATGCCGCGGTTGAAGCCGCCGTTCCCGGCCAATGTCGGGCTCTATGGATGCCCGACGACGGTCAACAATGTCGAGTCCATTGCGGTTGCGCCTGAAATTCTGAGACGCGGAGCTGGATGGTTCTCGGCGCTTGGACGTCCCAACAATACTGGTACAAAAGTTTTTTGCATATCAGGGCACGTGAACAAACCGTGCAACGTTGAAGAGGAAATGGGTATTCCTCTGCGCGAATTGATCGAGCGTCATGCGGGCGGGGTGCGCGGCGGTTGGGATAATTTGCTTGCGATCATTCCGGGCGGCTCATCGGTGCCGCTGTTGCCCAAGGTCACTTGCGACACAGTACTGATGGATTTCGACAGTTTGCGCGACGTGAAGTCGGGTTTGGGAACGGCGGCAGTGATCGTGATGGATCGATCGTGCGATGTTGTTAGGGCGATCGCGCGACTGGCGCGGTTCTACAAGCACGAATCCTGCGGCCAGTGCACGCCTTGCCGTGAGGGTACGGGCTGGATGTGGCGGGTGATGGAGCGTCTGGTTACGGGCGACGCCGAGCCAAAGGAAATCGATTTGTTGCTGGAAGTCACCTACCAGGTCGAGGGTCACACAATTTGTGCACTCGGCGATGCGGCCGCGTGGCCCATTCAAGGATTGTTGCGCCACTTCCGGCCAGAGGTGGAGCGGCGTATCAACGCCAAGCGCGCGGGCAAGTCCGCGCTGATCGCGGCGGAGTGAGGTCATGACCAAACTCATCGTCGATGGAAAAGAGATTGAGGTTCCGCCCGACTTCACGTTGCTGCAGGCATGTGAAGCGGCGGGCGCTGAGATTCCGCGGTTTTGTTATCACGAGCGCCTGTCGATTGCCGGCAATTGCCGCATGTGTCTGGTCGAGCTGAAGGGGTCGCCGAAGCCGGTTGCGTCTTGCGCGTGGGGTGTTCGTGATTGCCGGCCGGGTCCAAACGGTGAGCCGCCCGTCATCAATACAGCTTCGCCGATGGTGAAAAAGGCGCGCGAAGGGGTGATGGAGTTCCTGCTGATCAATCACCCGCTGGACTGTCCGATTTGTGACCAGGGTGGGGAGTGCGATTTGCAGGATCAGGCGATGGCGTATGGGCACGCCAACTTCAATCGCTATGATGAGAACAAGCGGGCTGTAACCGACAAATACATGGGGCCCTTGATCAACACGAGCATGAACCGCTGCATCCATTGCACCCGCTGCGTTCGCTTCGCGGCCGAGGTCGCGGGCGTCGACGACATCGGCGCCACCGGGCGCGGTGAAGACATGGAAATTACCACCTATCTTGAGAAGGCCCTGTCCTCGGAGCTGTCGGGGAACGTGATTGATCTGTGTCCGGTCGGCGCGTTGACGTCGAAGCCCTACAAGTTCAATGCGCGGCCGTGGGAACTGACCAAGACCGACTCCATCGATGTGATGGACGCGGTGGGCTCTGCAATCCGCGTCGATACGCGTGGGCGCGAAGTCATGCGGTTTCTGCCGCGGGTCAACGAAGAGGTCAACGAGGAGTGGATATCGGACAAGACACGCTTTGTCTGGGATGGGCTGCGGCGTCAGCGGCTGGACACGCCATATATTCGCAAAGGCGGAAAGTTGCAGCCAGCGACTTGGTACGAAGCGCTTGCCGTGATAGCGGATCGCTTTCGTACGGTGCGGCCGGAGCGGATGGCAGCCCTTGTTGGTGATTTGGTCAGCACCGAAGCGGTCAAGGCGCTTAAGGACTTGATGGTGTCGCTTGGCGTGGCCAGTCTTGATTGCCGCCAGGATGGTGCGAAGCTTGGTCATGGTCCACGGCAAGGTTATTTGTTCAATACGACAATCGCCGGGATCGAGACCGCCGACGCGTTGCTGCTGGTGGGAAGCAACCCGCGCTGGGAAGCACCGATCATCAATGCACGGATTCGCAAGGCCTGGTTGCGCAATGACCTGAAGATCATGCGTATGGGGCCGCTGGTTGATCTGACCTACCGGGTGACCGAACTTGATAACAATCCTGCAGACCTGGCTGATATTGCGGCGGGTAAACACAGCGCTTTTGATGTTTTAAGAAACGCCAAGAATCCGATGCTTATTCTGGGCCAAGGGGCGCTGACGCGGCCTGATGGCGCCGCGATACTGGCCGCATGCGCGCAGATCGCGCGCAATAGCGGTATGATTGGGCCTGCAGGCGATGGTGGCTGGAACGGCTTTAACGTTTTGCACACGGCAGCCGCGCGTGTGGGTGCGCTGGACGTAGGTTTTGTACCGCACAAAGGCGGCAAAGACACAGTCGCTATTCTGGACGCGGCTTCACGCGGCGAGATGGATTTTATCTATCTGCTGGGCGCCGACGAGATTGATATGAATCGTCTGGGCAAGGCTTTTGTCGTCTATCAAGGAACCCACGGCGACGCGGGCGCCCACCGCGCTGATCTTGTTTTGCCGGGCGCCACTTACACCGAGCAGCACGGAACATATGTTAACACTGAAGGGCGCGTGCAGCTTTCAAAGCGTGCGAATTTTCCACCGGGCGAGGCGCGTGAGGACTGGACCATTCTGCGGGCGCTGTCGGATGTCGTTGGCAAGAAATTGCCCTATGACGATCTCAATGCGTTGCGCCAGGCCATGCTCAACGATGCACCGTCCTGGACGGCGCTTGATCGCGCACCAACCTGTCCGGGGGCTGACGCGCCGGTCTGGGCCAGTATCGGTATCGCAGGCACTATTGCCAACGCGCCGTTCGAGTATGGGGTGAAGGACTTCTATCTGACGAACCCGATCGCGCGCGCGAGCCAGGTGATGGCCGAGTGCAGTGCGCTGTTCGTCAAGCCGCGCCTTGCGGCGGCGGCGGAGTAGGGCGATGGCAGGAGTTCAAACCTGGTTCCACGATTTCTACTGGGCGAACCACGTGGTTCTGGACGTGGTAGGTCTGATGGCGATGATGCTGATGTTCATCGTCCTGCTGTTGATCATGATCGCGTTCATTTTGCTGTTCGACAGGAAGGTGTGGGCGGCGGTGCATCTTCGCCGGGGCCCCAATGTCGTGGGTCCTTATGGATTGCTGCAGTCGTTCGCAGATTTGTTCAAGTTTGTCTTCAAGGAGTTAGTCATTCCTTCCGGTGCGAACAAGGGCGTGTTTCTGCTGGCACCGTTGATTACGACGACTTTGGCACTTGGCGCCTGGGCCGTTGTGCCGGTGGCGGAGCACTGGGTGTTTGCCGATATCAATGTCGGCGTACTCTATATTTTCGCAGTGTCGTCGCTGGGCGTTTACGGCATCATTATGGGCGGTTGGGCATCGAACTCCAAATATCCGTTCCTGGGTGCGCTTCGCTCAGCAGCGCAGATGGTGTCGTATGAGGTGTCGATCGGGTTCGTGATCATCACCGTGCTGTTGACGGCGGGGTCGCTAAATCTATCGAAAATTGTGGCCGCTCAGGAAGGTGGACTGCAGCACTGGTATCTGTTCGGCCACCTGTTTCCGATGGCCGTTGTTTTTTTCATTTCCGCCCTTGCCGAAACCAATCGCCCGCCGTTCGATCTGCCGGAGGCCGCGTCCGAACTCGTCGCCGGTTTCATGGTCGAGTATTCGTCGACACCCTATCTGCTGTTCATGCTGTCAGAGTATGTGAGCATCGTGCTGATGTGCGCGATGATGACCATCTTTTTCCTCGGCGGATGGCATGCGCCCTTTGAGATTGCACCGTTCACGTATCTGCCCGGCGTTGTCTGGTTCATCATCAAGATCTGGGCGATTTTCTTTCTGTTTGCGATGGTGAAGGCCATCGTGCCGCGCTATCGCTATGATCAGTTGATGCGGATTGGGTGGAAGTTTTTTCTTCCCCTATCGCTTGTCTGGGTCGTGGTGACGGCGGGGTATCTGCTTGCCTTCGACAAGTTGCCTTGAGATCCGCTATGACCCGTCTGTTCAGAATGTTCTTCATGGTCGATTTTCTCTCCGGCTTCTGGCTGGCGACGAAGTACTTGTTCCGGCCAAAGCTCACGCTCAACTATCCGTTCGAGAAGGGCCCGCTCAGCCCGCGTTTTCGTGGCGAGCATGCCTTGCGCCGCTATGCCAACGGTGAAGAGCGCTGCATCGCCTGCAAATTGTGCGAAGCAGTATGCCCGGCCCAGGCGATCACCATCGAAGCGGAGCCGCGCGATGACGGCTCACGCCGCACGACGCGTTACGACATTGACATGGTGAAGTGCATCTATTGCGGGTTATGCCAGGAGGCGTGTCCGGTGGACGCTATCGTTGAGGGACCTAACTTCGAGTTCGCAACGGAAACACGCGAAGAACTGCTCTACGACAAGGCTAAGCTGCTGGCGAACGGTGACCGGTGGGAACGTGAGATTGCCAAGAATCTGGAACTGGACGCGCCCTACCGTTAGAGGCGCATTCGAAAGGACGAACTGACGTGCTGGTGGCGACAATCGCCTTTTATGTTTTTGCGACGGTGCTGATTTTATCGGCGCTGTTGGTTGTGAGCGCGCGCAACCCGGTGCACTCGGTGCTGTTTCTGATCCTGTCGTTTTTCAACGCGGCAGCGTTGTTTGTGCTGCTGGGCGCCGAGTTTTTGGCGATGGTGCTTGTCGTTGTCTATGTGGGCGCCGTGGCCGTGCTGTTCCTGTTTGTGGTGATGATGCTCGACATCGATTTCACGGAGTTGAGGCAGGGTTTTCTGCAATACGCGCCCATGGGGATCATCATTTGCGTCGTGTTCTTTGGCGAGTTGGCGGCCGTTGGCGCGGGCTGGATTGTTATGCCAAGTGCGCAGACTGTCGCCCAGCACCCGACACCCACGGGCGTGACCAACACCGAAGCGCTGGGGCACATCATCTACACCGACTATGTTTACGTGTTTCAGGGTGCGGGCATGATTTTGCTGGTTGCCATGATCGGGGCCATTGTCCTGACTTTGCGCCAACGCGAGGGCGTCAAACGCCAAAGTGCCTCGGCGCAAGTCGGGCGGACGCGGGCGCAAGCGGTTGAGCTGCGCAAGGTCCGGCCAGGAGAGGGTTTGTAATGGCTGCGATCGGAATTGAGCACTATCTGACGGTGGCAGCGGCGCTGTTTACGATCGGCATTTTCGGCATTTTCATCAATCGCAAGAACATCATCATCATCCTAATGTCGATCGAATTGATTTTGCTGTCGGTCAATATCAATCTGGTGGCGTTCTCATCATTCCTGCATGACCTCACAGGCCAGGTGTTTGCACTGCTGGTGCTGACCGTCGCTGCAGCTGA
The DNA here is from genome assembly GCA_034440175.1 of Alphaproteobacteria bacterium. Taxonomy (GTDB): domain Bacteria; phylum Pseudomonadota; class Alphaproteobacteria; order Micropepsales; family Micropepsaceae; genus SZUA-430. Next base: position 13,061 of record JAWXBO010000170.1, on the reverse strand, counting down.
GGCCGCGATCGGTCTTGCCATTCTCGTCGTCTATTTCCGCAATCGGGGCACGATTGCGGTTGAAGACGTCAACATCATGAAGGGGTAGGCGGCAAAGTGATCTACCAGGCCATTCTTCTTTTGCCGCTTTTTGGTGCCATTCTTGCGGGCTTGATGGGCAAGCGGCTGGGTGAGCATGCGGCTGAGTATACGTCGACCATTTTGCTCTGTATTTCCGCGCTGCTGTCTGTGGGTGCGTTTCTGTTTGATCTGCCGCGGATCGAAGCGGGCAAGCCTGAACTGATCACGTTGTTGCCGTTTCTCGATTCGGGCACCTTGCAGGTTGATTGGGCGATCAGGATAGATGCTTTGACGGCGGTGATGTTGGTGGTGGTGACGGGTGTGTCTTCGCTCGTGCATGTCTATTCCATCGGTTACATGCACCACGATGAGCATCGGCCGCGTTTTTTCGCCTTTTTGTCGCTTTTCACTTTTGCGATGCTGGCGCTGGTGACCTCGGACAATTTCGTTCAGCTGTTCTTTGGCTGGGAAGGTGTGGGGCTCTGTTCCTATTTGCTGATCGGGTTTTGGTACAAAAAGCCGTCGGCCAATGCGGCGGCGATCAAGGCGTTTGTCGTCAACCGCGTTGGAGATTTTGGTTTCGCGCTTGGGATCATGGCGATCTTCTTTGTTTTTGGAACGCTCGATTTCGGCAGTGAGGCGGCACCTGGTGTGTTCCAGGCGGCCAAAGGGTTTGCGGGCAAGACCTTCAATTTCGTGGGCTATGACGTCGACATTCTAACCACCATCTGTCTGCTGTTGTTCATGGGCGCGATGGGCAAGTCAGCGCAATTCATGCTGCACACGTGGCTGTCGGACGCAATGGAAGGGCCAACTCCTGTTTCGGCGCTGATCCATGCGGCGACGATGGTGACGGCGGGTGTGTTTCTGGTTTGCCGTTGCTCGCCGCTGTTCGAGTTGGCGCCAACAGCGCTTGAAGTGGTGACGGTGGTTGGCGCGACGACGGCGTTTTTTGCCGCGACTGTCGGGCTGTTTCAAAATGACATCAAGCGCGTGATCGCCTATTCGACGTGTTCGCAGCTGGGTTACATGTTCTTTGCAGCAGGTGTCGGCGCCTATCAGGCGGCGATGTTTCATCTGTTCACGCATGCTTTCTTCAAGGCGCTGCTGTTTTTGGGGGCGGGGTCGGTCATCCACGCGCTGAAAGACGAACAGGACATGCGCCGGATGGGCGGGGTCAGCAAGATGATACCTTACACCTACATGCTGATGTTGATCGGTACTCTGGCATTGACCGGATTTCCTTTCCTGGCTGGGTTTTGGTCGAAAGACGCGATCATCGAGAGCGCGTTTGCAGCCCACTCCGGTGTGGGATCCTATGCGTTCGCGATGGGAATTTTAGCGGCCGGGATGACGTCATTTTATTCGTGGCGCCTGGTGTTCATGACCTTCCACGGCAAATATCGGGGCGATCCGCACACTCTGGAGAATATTCATGATTCACCGCCGGTCATGTTGATTCCGTTGGTGGTGCTTGCGGCAGGTGCGGTGCTGGCGGGTCTGATGTTCGAAGGCCAGTTCATCGGGCACGATCAGGCTGAGTTCTGGCGCGGGGCGATTGTCAATGTGCATGAACACACAGCGCTCGAGGCGCGCCATCACGTGCCGGATTGGGTTATCTTTGCGCCGGCGGCGGTGATGCTCATCGGCTTTGCGACGGCGTGGTTCTTTTATATTGATCATCCGGAATGGCCGGCACTGATGGCGGCGAAGCGGGGTCCGCTTTATCTGTTCCTCTACAACAAGTGGTATTTCGACGAGCTCTACGACTTTCTATTTGTACGCCCTGCGAAATGGCTGGGATACAAGCTCTGGAAAGTCGGTGACGGGACAATTATCGACGGCTTTGGGCCGGATGGTATTTCAGCGGGCATTGTTGACTGGACCAAGCAGGTGGTTCGCCTGCAAACCGGTTACGTTTATCACTATGCCTTTGCGATGCTGATTGGTGTGGCCTTGTTTGCCAGCTGGTTCATGGCGGGGGGAGGGCAATGAGTTTCCTTCTCTCGCTCATAACGTTTATGCCGGTTCTGGGTGTGCTGTTGATCCTGCTGATGACGCAGGAAGGCAAAGCAGGCGACATGCTGGCGCGGCAGATTTCCCTGTTCGCGACGTTGGTCACGTTTGGGTTGACGCTGGTTGCGTGGGCGCAATTTGATCCCTCATTTTCGGGTTTTCAGTTCGATGAAAACTACGCCTGGCTGGGTGGCACGATCCGATACCATTTGGGCGTCGATGGGATCTCGTTGCCGTTCGTGATCCTGACGGCGTTTCTGATGCCCCTGTGCATTCTGGCGAGCTGGACATCGATAGAGACGCGCGTAAAGGAATACATGATCGCGTTTTTGCTGCTCGAGACGTTGATGACGGGCGTGTTCGTGTCACTGGACCTGGTGTTGTTCTATCTGTTCTTCGAAGGCGGCCTTATTCCGATGTTCCTGATCATCGGGGTGTGGGGCGGCGCGCGTCGCGTTTATGCCTCGTTCAAGTTCTTTCTCTATACGCTGCTTGGTTCGGTTTTGATGCTGATTGCCATCATGGCGATGTATGTGACGGCGGGAACGACCGACATTCCATCGTTGCTGGCCTACAATTTCGCACCCGAAATGCAGACTTGGCTGTTCCTCGCTTTCTTTGCTTCGTTTGCCGTGAAAATGCCGATGTGGCCGGTACATACATGGTTGCCGGATGCGCATGTGGAAGCGCCAACGGCAGGGTCGGTCATATTGGCCGGCATTCTGTTGAAGATGGGAGGTTACGGGTTCATCCGGTTCTCGCTGCCGATGTTTCCGGACGCGTCGGTAGACTTTGCGCCGATGATGTTTGCGCTGTCGATAGTTGCGATCATCTACACGTCGCTTGTCGCCCTGATGCAGGAAGACATCAAAAAGCTCATCGCCTATTCGTCGGTGGCGCATATGGGCTTTGTGACGATGGGTTTGTTTGCGCTCAACCGGCAGGGTATTGACGGGGCGATGGTGCAGATGATCAGCCACGGCTTTGTGTCCGGCGCGCTTTTTCTGTGTGTCGGCGTCATCTACGACCGCATGCACACGCGCGAGATCAAGGCCTATGGCGGGTTGGTGAACCGTATGCCGGTTTACGCTGCGCTGTTCATGCTGTTCACGATGGCAAATGTCGGGTTGCCGGGCACGAGTGGTTTCGTGGGCGAGTTCCTGGCGCTTGTCGGAGCTTACAAGGCCAATAGTCTGGTCGCTCTGCTGGCAACTACGGGCGTAATCTTGAGCGCCTGTTATGCGTTGTGGCTGTACCGCCGGGTCATTTTCGGTGAGATGGACAAGCAGTCTCTGATGAGCATCAAGGACATGAATCTGCGCGAAAAAGTGGTAATCATCCCGCTGGCCGTGGCGACGCTTTATTTCGGAATTTATCCCAAACCCATTTTTGACATGACGGGACCGGCGGTGCAGGCAACGATCGACAACATCGAAGGCAAGCGCAGTACCGCTGATGCCGGCGCGGGAGTGGCGCCATGAACGCTGCGGGTTTAGTCCAGTTCAATGCCGATGTGATTGCGGTTCTGCCGGAAATCACGCTCGCCTGTGGTTCGATGGCGCTTCTGATGCTGGGGGTGTTTATCGGCGACAAACGCACCGGGCTGGTGACCTGGGGCTGTGTTGCCTTGTTGGGCCTGGTTGCGTTTCTGGTGGTGGCCGGGGGCGAAGAGAAGGTTCTGGCCTTTGGCGGCTCGTTGATCATCGATCCCTTTGCGCGGTTTGCGAAATTGCTGGTGCTGGCGGGTTCGGCGATGGCGATGCTCATGTCGATTGACTATCTGCGCGAAGAAAAACTGACGCGATTTGAGTATCCGCTGCTGGTGACGCTGGCGACGCTCGGCATGCTGACGATGATCTCGGCGAATGATCTGATTGTGCTTTATATCGGATTGGAATTGCAGAGCCTGGCGCTGTACGTGCTGGCCTCGTTTGCGCGCGACAACGCCAAGTCGAGCGAGGCGGGTTTGAAGTATTTCGTCCTGGGAGCGCTGTCGTCTGGCATGCTGCTCTATGGCGCCAGTCTGGTGTATGGCTTCACCGGCACGACTTCATTCACCAGCATTGCCTGGGCGATCTCGGAAAATGGGTTGCAGCTTGGCGTAATGATCGGCCTGGTGTTTGTGATGGCGGGGTTGGCGTTCAAAGTGTCGGCGGTGCCATTTCACATGTGGACACCCGATGTGTACGAAGGCTCACCCACCCCGGTAACCGCGTTCTTCGCTGCTGCACCAAAAATCGCCGCGATGACGTTGTTCCTGCGGGTGGTGTTCGGACCGTTTGCCGGAGCGGAATCTGCGTGGTTGCAGATTGTTATGCTGCTGTCGGTCGCATCGATGGTTTTGGGAGCGCTCGCTGCCATCGGCCAGACAAATATCAAGCGGCTGATGGCGTATTCGTCGATCAGTCATATGGGGTATGCGCTCATCGGCTTTGCGGCCGGCAGTCAGGCAGGGGTCCAGGGCGTTTTAACTTATCTCGTCATTTATCTAGCGATGACGGTTGGAACTTTTATATGCATTATGCATATGCGGCGCGAGGGGAAGGCAGCGGAGGATATTTCCGATCTTGCCGGACTCTCGCAACGGGATCCAACGACCGCGTATCTTCTCGCCATCCTGATGTTCAGTTTGATCGGTATTCCTCCGCTCGCGGGCTTTTGGGGGAAATGGTATGTCTTTTTGGCGGCGGTGGAATCGCAACTGTATGTGTTGGCGGCCATTGGGTTTGTGACCAGTGTTGTGGGCGCGTACTATTATTTGCGCATCATCAAGGCGATGTTTTTTGATCAACCAGCAGCGCCGTTTGAAAAGCCTCTGAGTACGATCAACGCTGCACTTCTGGCGTTGTCGACGGCGGTGGTGATGTTCTTTGTGGTGGCGCCGGTTATGGTCACCGACGCGGCTGGCGTTGCTGCGAAAAGCCTGTTTCCCTAGATGGGCGCCCCGGAGATGCCCGCGGGTTATTCGGTGGTTGGGTTCGGTGTGATCGATTCCACCAACGAGGAGGCCAAGCGGCGGGCGGTGGCGGGGGCGCGCGGTCCCACATGGATCTGGGCGCGCCGGCAAACCGCAGGGCGCGGCCGCCGTGGCCGTGACTGGAATTCTCCTGAAGGCAATCTTATGGCGACGCTTTTGCTGGTGCCGGATGTCAAGGCGGCTGAGGCTGCGAAATTGTCATTTGTGGCGGCACTGGCTGTGCATGATGTGGTCTTGCGCTGGGCTCCGGGTGCCCATGTCCGGGTGAAATGGCCAAATGATGTGCTGGTTGAAGGCAGGAAGATTGCGGGCATTCTGCTGGAGGCCTCAAGCGAAGAAAGCTCAAGTAAATTACCGTGGCTGGCGGCCGGGATCGGGATCAACCTTGCGCACGCGCCGCAAGAGGCGCTCTATCCGGCAACGTATGTTAACGCACATGGTGCAGCGCCTGATGTGCCGGAAGCGCTGAGCGATCTTGCGCAGGCATGGGAAACGCGGTTTCGTATGTGGAAATTGAACGGATTTGAAGCCATCCGGCAGTCTTGGCTGGGAGTGGCGGCGGGCGTGGGTCAACCGGCTGAAGTCCGGTTGGCACGCGAAACAATTTTCGGAACGATTGAAACGCTGATGCTTGATGGTGCGCTCAGTTTGATTTTGCCTTCTGGTGCGCGGCGCGCGATTACGGCTGGTGAAGTGTTTTTTCCGTTAGCCGATGGAGTGCCTGATGCTTCTGGCGATTGATGTAGGCAATACCAATATCGTTTTTGCCGTACATGACGGCAAGACGGTGCGGGCGCAGTTTCGTGCGGTCACCAAGGACAATCGCACCGCTGACGAATATTTCGTGTGGTTGATGCAATTGATGCAGCTCGAAGGAGTTGAGGCAAAGGACATTACGGCCGCGATCATCTCGAGCGTGGTTCCGCCGGCGTTGTTCAATCTCCGGCGCTTGTGCGCGAAGTTTTTCAACCAAACTGCCCTTGTCATTGGCGATCCTGAGGTCGAACTGGGGCTTGACATCAACACCGACCGGCCTCGCGCGGTCGGCGCGGACCGTATCGTCAACGCGATTGCGGCCTACAAAGACTATGGCGGCGATCTGATCGTTATCGACTTTGGAACGGCCACGACGTTCGACATTGTTGGGCAGGCCGGCAGTTATGAGGGTGGTGTGATTGCGCCAGGCGTCAATCTTTCAATCGAGGCCTTGCATCTGGCATCCGCGCAGTTGCCGCGCATTGCGGTAGAGCGTCCGCAGTCGGTCATAGGCCGGGACACGATACCGGCCATGCAGTCCGGTGTATTTTGGGGTTACATTGCGATGATCGAAGGGTTGGTCACGCGCATCAAATCGGAGTACGGCCGGCCTATGAAAGTTATTGGCACCGGAGGCCTGGCACATTTGTTCCGGCACTCGACGCAGGCGATCGAAGTTGTCGATCACGACCTGACAATTCGAGGACTGAATTACATCTATCAACGCAATGCTGCGCTGGCGCGCAAGCCCGTCGAATGACAAAGGGCGCGTCCAAAGTTAAGCCGGGTGATGAGTTGGTTTTTGTGCCCCTGGGCGGCGCGGGTGAGATTGGGATGAATCTCAATCTCTATGGCTACGGACCTGAGGCCAAGCGGCAGTGGATCATGATTGACCTGGGCGTGATGTTTGGCGGCGACGATACGCCAGGCGTCGATGTCATCATGCCTGATCCCGGTTTCATCGAAGAGCACCGGCGGAATTTGCTCGGCATCGTGCTGACACACGCGCACGAAGATCATATCGGCGCAGTCGGGCACTTGTGGGAACGATTCAAGGTTCCGGTTTATGCGACGCCGTTCACGGCTGTACTTGTGCGCGGCAAGCTGGATGAAGCGGGGATTTTGGATGATGTGCCTTTGCATGTCGTGCCGCTGGGCGGGGCGTTGAAACTGGGGCCGTTCGAGCTTGAGTTCATCGACATTACGCACTCCATCCCGGAGCCGAATTGCATCGTTATCCGGACGCCGTTGGGAACCGTGCTTCACACGGGGGACTGGAAGATCGATCCCAATCCTGTGGTCGGGCGCAAAACCGATATCGCGGCATTGCGGAGGGCTGGTGATGAAGGCGTGCTGGCGGCGATCTGCGATTCCACCAATGTTTTTGTGCCCGGCCGCTCGGGATCGGAAGCCGATGTTGCCAAAAAACTTGAGGCTTTGATCGCATCGTGCAAAGGCCGTGTTGCGGTCAGTGCATTTGCCTCAAACGTCGCACGGATGCAGTCGGTCATCAAAGCCGGTGCGGCTGCTAATCGGCATGTCGCCCTTGTTGGCCGCTCCATGCACAAAATCTCGAATGCGGCGATCGAAACTGGCTATCTGAAAGGCATCCCGCCACTGATCGATGAAGAGTCAGCGGCCAATTTGCCGCCGCATAAGGTTTTGTATCTGTGCACGGGCAGTCAAGGCGAAGCGCGCGCGGCCTTGTCGCGGATCGCGGTCGGCGATCATCCGCACGTTTCAATGGGGCCTGGTGACACCGTGATATTCTCTTCGCGCGTGATACCGGGAAACGAACGGCTCATCCATCAGCTGCAGAATGATTTCGCGATGCGCGGCGTTGAAGTGATTTCGGCCGAAGATCACGAGGTCCATGTGTCGGGTCATCCGGCGCGTGACGAGCTGGCCGATATGTATTCATGGTTGCGCCCGCAAATTGCGGTACCGGTCCACGGCGAAGAGCGCCATTTGATGGAGCATGTGCGGTTGGCCAAGAGCCTGCAGATACCACAGGCCATCCATGCGCCGAACGGTTCGGTGGTGCGGTTGGCGCCTGGTCCCGCCACGATCATCGACGAAGCGCCACACGGGCGATTGCACCTTGATGGAAGCATTCTGACGCAAGGCAACGACAACGCCATGCGCGAGCGGCGCGGGCTTGCCTATGCGGGTTTTGTTGCAGTGACAATTGTGCTCGACAACAAAGGCCGCCCTGCGGCTGAGCCGATGGTCATCTGCGGCGGCCTGCCGGAGAGCGCAGTGGAGCGTGCGGGAGAAGCCGCCATCGAAGCACAGACCCGGCTTGGACGGCGCACCGACGATGACGCGCGTACCGCCGAAGAGGTGCGCCGTGCCGTACGCCGAGGCGTACAGGATGTGTGGGGCAAGAAGCCGATGGTCAAAGTTGACGTAGTGCGGGCGGAATAATTTCAGGAGAAGCATATGAACAAAAATCCATCAGTCGCCGTTATCGGTGCAGGATTGGGCGGACTTTGCGCTGCGATCAAGCTGAAGGAGGCGGGCTTTGATGATGTCGTCATCCTTGAGAAGGCTGGCAAAGTTGGTGGGACCTGGAGAGACAATTCCTATCCCGGTTGCTGTTGCGACGTGCCGGTGTCGCTCTATCAGTTTTCTTTCGCTCCCAGTTTGGGGTGGAGCCACATTTATCCGCGAGCGGCAGAGGTGCAGCAGTACACCGAGACGCTTGCCGATAATTTTGGCTTGCGTTCGCAGTTGAGGCTTAACGAGGAAACAAAATCCGCCGTGTGGGATGACACGCGGTCCATTTGGAAGCTGACGACCTCAAGCGGCAAGACTTATGATGCAAATGCGATCGTCGCTGCCTTGGGCCAGTTGAATCGTCCGCAGTTTCCATCCATCGAAGGACGCGAGAGTTTTGCGGGCGCGTCATTTCATTCGGCCCGCTGGGACCATTCGGTCAGGCTTGCGGGTAAGCGTGTTGCCATTGTCGGGTCTGCGGCCAGTGCGGTGCAGATTATTCCTGAAATTGCGAAGGAAGTGGGTCAGCTCACAGTTTTTCAGCGCACGCCAAACTGGGTTGTTCCGCGCCTTGACCGGGCGATCACAGAAGAAGAAAAGGCACTTGCGATGACGGTGCCGCATGTTGCGATGATGGCACGGGACATGGTTTATCAGAATGCGGATCATTTTTTCTGGCAGGCGTTCAGCTGGACGAAGGAGGGCAGGGCCGCCTATACGCGGGTCGCGCTCAACCATCTGGAGGAACAGGTGAGTGATCCGGGGTTGCGCAAAAAGCTGACGCCGGACTATCCGATCGGCTGCAAGCGCATTCTGTATACGGACGATTACTATCCGGCATTGATGCGCCCGAATGTTGCGCTCGAGACTGGAGCCATTGCGAGGATCACGCCCAAGGGTATTGAGACACAGGACGGCAAATTGCACGACTTCGACGTGATCGTTTATGCGACCGGCTTTGAGACCACGGGCTGGCATTGGTCGGTCGACGTCGTGGGCAAAGGCGGGCGGCGCCTCAATGATGAGTGGGCAGAAAGTCCGCAGGCCTATCTGGGCATCTCAGTTGCGAAGTTTCCCAACATGTTTGTGCTGTATGGGCCGAACACGAACTTGGGCCACAATTCAATTACGTTCATGCTCGAGCGCCAGGTTGAGTACACCGTCAAGGCGATATCAGAAATGAAGGTGCGAAATGTTGCGGCGATGGAAGTGACGCAACAGGCGCAGGAACGCTTCAACCGGGAACTGCAAGAGGCGCTGAGCAAGACCACTTGGGCCGATCCGCATTGCCGGTCGTGGTACAAAAACGCGCAGGGTCATATCACCCAAAATTGGTCATCCCACACGCGCGACTACGCCGCTGCCACGGAGAAGGTGAAGTGGGGCGACTATACGGTTCGCGCGGGCGGGTAGTCTCCCTTCCCCTGCAGCCCACCTTCGCAAGAGCTTCGGTGTGCGCAGGGGCTTCCCCCGCAAGCGGTGGAAGACACAAGTTTTTCTGTCTGCCCCCGCTTGCGGGGGAAAGTGGCTGCGCCGCGATAGCGGCTGCAGACGATGGGGGCTGTGGTTGCCGGATCACGGGTTCGCAAGCAAACCCAGCCGTGTGGCAACGGGGCCGCGCAACAGGGTTGAACGGTGTTGCTCGTCCAGGATCGTGGCTGCGATTTCTGTCAGTAGGAATTGTGCGGCGGCGAGGCTGGCTGATGCTTCTTCCACCAGCCCCAATTTTTGTTCAATCAGTGCCTGCTCGCCCAGAAGGCGCCATAGAAACAGCCTCATGTTTTTCTCACGCGCCAAAGCGACTGCAGCGGCGGCGGTTTCGCGGGCGCTTGGCCAGCGTTGTTCGGCGGCGTCGATACCAATCAGCAACTGCATCTGGGTTAGTCTGGAACTGACGACGAAATTCACACTCGACCACTCGGCCTTGTTGCCTAACTCGGTTCGCGCCAAAGCGAAGTTGCCCCTCGCCAATGCAAGTGCGGCCTTACCACTTGCTCCGGGCGGAAAGCCGGTCTCCGCGATCAAGGCTTCAATGCGCAGCACTTTTGCCGAATCGTCTGCAACGAGCGGTGCCAGTCCCGCGAGGAGTGCGCTAACGCGGTTGAGCATCCAGGCGCGCTCCAGTGCCTTGGATTCCGCAATCACATGGGGCGTGCGTTCGAGCGCTGCCTCGAAGGCGCCAACGTGAACTTCGTACTGCAGTTTTCCCAAATCCCGCAATGCGGCGCCAAAGCGGTGGGCATCATCGGCGATTTCTTTCCCGAGTGCGTCCCATGCGTCGGCGAAACGGCCAAGTTCCATTAATGCGAGCGCTTTGATTGTGGGATACTGCACCGGCAGCGTGCCGATGCGATAGGCAAGTTCAATTCCTGCGTCGCAGATTTCAACGCAGCGCACTAGCCGGGCCGAACTCAGCGTCGACCACATCATGCGGAAGTAGAGCGCGTTGAGCCGAACTGGATCGCGCAGCGCAAGGGCGCGTTTCAGGACCTGCTCGTCTTCGGTGGCGGCATCTCCTCGCAGATAAAAGCTCAGGCTCGCCGTGGCCACGTCGATTGCGAGGCCTTCGTCATCGGTCTTGCGTGCGATTTCGCCGGCTTCGTCGAGGTTTGAATTGGCTTGGACGCGATAATCGGGCCAGTAGTCGACAAGCGTTGCGGTGGCAACGAGGGATTCGCCTAGTATCTTATGTGCCCCATGGAGACGGGCGAGTTCGATGGTGCGCTCGTAGGCCAGTTTTGACTTTTCGGCAAATCCCATCCGATCGAGCGACATTACATAGTACGCACGCGCGACGGAACGCTGCACACTCAACTCGCGTTGGGCATCGCCTGACTCGCGGGCGCGTACCAGTAGCCCTTCCAGATCGTCGAGTGCTTCACTACCGCGCCAGATTTCCAGCAACATGTTGCAGCGCTGGAAGGTGAACTCGTCTTTTGCCGCTGGAGTGGGCGCCAGCTGGACTGCGAGTTTCAATGCGACCAGTGAATCCGGTATGCGCTCGGCGCCGTGCAGGGCCCTGGATCGCAGGCCCTGCAGCCGTGCGCGAGTTTGCGCCTCGTCCTGCTCCTCGAGCACGCTCAAGGCCAGATCCAACTGGCGCAGTGCGTCTTCGAACGCCAGTGCATCGATGGCACGCTCGCCCGCCACACTCAGATGATGGACCGTGCGCAGATGATCGGCCGCAGAGCCTGCATGGTATAGATGATGACCAATTTCGCCGGCGTATTTATCCAGGGCGCCGGGGTAAATGCTCTCCAGTGCATCGGCAATACGCAGATGCAGTCGCTGACGGCGGGGTTTGGAGAGGCCCGACAACAATGTCTGGCGGATCTGCTCGTGCACGAACTGATAACGGGCAATACGGCCTAGCGAGACATCTTCAATCAGGCGCTTGACCTCAGCCTCTTCGATAGCGGTGAGGATGTCGTCCTCGTTGTGTTTGGCCTCGGCCTTGACGAGGAGGTCGAACGGAAACAGGCGCCCGGCGACGGCTGCAAATGTCAGAATTTCACGGCAGAGCGCGCTGGTCCGCCCGACGCGGTCTTCGATGATCAGTCGCACGCCGCGCGCCACTTCCGTGTCGGCGATTTCGATGTCATCGCGGAATTTTCCAGCATCGGTCAGCAGCTTGCCGCTGTCCTGCAGGTGGCCAATGACTTCTTCGATGAAGAAGGGGTTGCCCTCGGTTTCCGAATAAATGAGATCAACCAGCGACTGCGGCGGTTCCATGTCAAAGCGCCGGATGAGCAGTTCGCCGAGTTCGCGCGGCGACAAGCGGCCCAGGCGGATATCTTCCGCCAGGCGCTCGCGCGTGATCTTCTGCAAGGTCCGGCTGAACGGACCGCCGGGTGCCAGTTCGCCGTCGCGGTACGTACCCATGAGCAACACAGGTTCGTTCTTCAACCGCTCAGCATAGTCGCGCAGCACGATGCAGGTTGATTCATCGGCCCAGTGCAGATCCTCGAACACGAGCAACAGCGGATTGGCCCGCGCGCTGCGGGCCAGGAATTCGACCACACCGTGCAGCAGGTAGCGCCGCTCCTGCTCGGGTGGCAGGTTCGGATAGGCCGGGATGTCGCTATACTGGTGGCGCAGTTCCGGCATGAGCTTACCCAGTTCGGCGGCATTCTCGCCCATGCTTCGCCGCATCAGGTCGGGGCCGAGCAAGCGTTGCGCCTGTTCGAGCTGCTCGATCAGCGGCTGATAGGGCGGGGCTGAGTCCGTGTCGTGGCAGTGGCCGCGTGTCACCAGAAACCCCTGCGCGCGTGCCAGACGTTCGGCTTCGAGCGTTAATCTGGTTTTGCCTACACCGGCCTCGCCTGAAAACAGCAGCAGCGCGCCTTCGCCGCGCTTGGCTTTCTCGATGCGATCTCGAATGCGCTCAAGCTCGCGCGTCCGGCCGACATAAGGCGATCCCTCAGCCATTTCCGGTTGGACAATGACAAGTCCTGGCAGTGGCGGGGAAACCGGCGTGGCGCTCACCGCGATCATCGCAAAGGCTTCAATGGTTTCATTCATTTTGTCCAACTGCAGCATGCCGCGCGAGATGAGCCTGCCGAGCAGCGGTCCGCGGATCGTCTGGCGCACCGCGCCCGACACAAGCGCTGCTCCCGGCGCCGACTGCGCCATTAGCCTTGCTGCGACGTTGACTCCGTGGCCGAGGAGGTCGCCGTTGGGCTGGACTACGACGTCGCCGAGGTGGACGCCGACGCGGACTTTTGGCTCGCAGGTTTCGGCAAGTTCGAAGGCT
>JAWXBO010000169.1:0-12010 GCA_034440175.1 Alphaproteobacteria bacterium | reverse complement strand
GCTGGGCCTCGTGGTGTATTTTGCGATTGGATTGACGCTCGATCCGCGAACTGTGCCGTCGGTATTGATCGACAAGCCTTTACCCGCATTTGATTTGCCAACCGCCGACGGCGCGGGCGCGTCGTTCAAAAGCGATACGCTCAAAGGTCAAGTCAGTCTGTTGAACGTCTTTGCTTCATGGTGCATCGCGTGCCGAGTTGAGCATCCTGTGCTGCTTGAATTGACGAAGGCAAAGCGCGTTGCAATTTACGGACTGGCCTGGAAGGATAAACCCGGCGATCTCAAGGCCTGGCTTGAGGAGTTGGGAGACCCCTATATCGTGATTGGTGATGATGCCACCGGGCGCACTGCAATCGACTTGGGCGTCACCGGTGCACCTGAGACCTTTGTGATCGACCGGCATGGCCGCATCCGGTTCAAACAGATCGGGCCAATCGATGCGTATGTTTGGAAAGAGATTATCGAGCCCTTGATTGAACGATTGGAAGCGGAAAAGTGAATGGCGGTCACCAAGATCCTAAGTCTTGATCTTCGCCTGCACCGCCTTCCTTTCCGTCTGCACCCAACGAGCTTACGTCAAATGCGCCGTGAAGTCCTGGAGCTTTGTAATTGTAGGGCTTTCCCCAGGGATCGTTGATGCCGTCGGCACGCGTGAGATATGGACCGTCCCACGTCGCGATGCTGTCTGGTTTTTCGATGAGGGCTTTCAAGCCTTGCTGTTCTGTCGGATAGCTGTTGTTCGAGAGCTTGTAGAGATCAAGGGCCGTCGAAATGTTGGCGATTTGTATCTTTGCGGCCTTTGCCTTCGAAGCCTCGAAGTAGCCGATAACCCGCGGCGCCGCGATGGCAATGATTAGCCCCAGGATCGCGAGCACGACCAGGAGTTCCAGCAAAGAATAGCCGCGTTGGCGACGCAGGCGTTTTTGCGATTTGGTGATAGTGTTCATGGCTCACTCCTCTTCCTGAGCGACGCGCGAAATTTCCTCGATTGAGGTCGTGCCGTCCAGTACTTTTCGCAAGCCGCAGCGGCGCAGGGTTTCCATCCCCTGCTCTACCGCCGCGCTGTGGAGCTGCGACGCACCTGCGCGGGCTACAATCATGCGGCGCAGGCGCTCGTCGGGCACGAGCAATTCCGAAATGACAGTGCGGCCTCGATAGCCGGTGCCATTGCAGGCGGGACAGCCTTGCGCCTGAAAAATTGGCTTTCCTGTTGGAGCAAGGCCAACCTTTAGCATTTCTTTTGTCCATTCCGCCCGCATCTCAACCGGTGCCTTGCATTGCTGGCACAACGCGCGAACCAGACGCTGAGACAAAATTCCGGCGATGGTCGAAGACAGCAAATAGTCCTCGACGTTCATATCGAGAAGGCGGGTAATCGCGGCGGCGGCACTGTTGGTGTGAACAGTCGACAAAACCAAATGCCCCGTCAGTGATGCCTGAACAGCGATGCGCGCGGTTTCGGGATCACGAATTTCACCGACCAAAATCACGTCAGGGTCGTGGCGCAGAAACGATCTCAAAACGTTGGCGAATGTCAGACCAATTTCGGGCTTTACTTGAACCTGATTCACGCCGGAAATTTTGTATTCAACCGGATCTTCGACAGACAGAACTTTACGCTCAACCGTGTTGAGGCGCGTCAATGCCGCGTAGAGCGTGGTGGTCTTGCCGCTGCCTGTCGGCCCGGTGACCAGCACGATGCCGTTGGGCCGGGCCAGGAGCGCCGCCAGGTTGGCTTGCGCAATTGCATCAAAGCCGAGCGCAGTGAAATCCAAGGGCACCGATGATTTGTCAAGAATGCGTATGGCGGCGCACTCCCCGTACGCGACGGGGGCGGTGGCGATGCGAAGGTCAATTTCTTTGCCGCGCACGGCTAGTTTCACCGCGCCGTCTTGCGGCAAGCGGCGCTCGGCAATGTTGAGCCCGCTCATAATTTTCAAGCGGGACACGACAGCTGGCGCGAGTTCGATTGCCGCGGGCTCTTCCTCTTTCAAAACGCCGTCTATGCGTGTCCGGATGCGCAGGCGGCGTTCGAAGGGTTCTATGTGAATGTCTGAGGCGCCGGCCTCTACAGCCCTGGAAATCAGCGTGTTGACAAAGCGAATGACGGGAGCCTCGCTGGCGCTTTCGCGAAGGCGCTCGAGATCGGATTCGGAGACTTCCGTTGCGCCGCTCGCACCCATTGGGGTGAGCGAATAGCCTTCGGAACTGGCGTATATCCTGCGCAGGGCTTGTTCAATGTCCGATGAGGTTGCGGCCTTGACGATGACGCGCTTGCTGGTGGCGAGTGCGATCGCCTCTGTCGTGAACCGGTCCAGCGGATCGGACGTCGCAATGGTGACGCTTTCTCCTTCAGTTGCCAAAATAATTGTGTGGTGTTCCTTGAGAAACCGTTCGGTCACGTCATCGGCCAGCACGGGTTCCAACGGAAACTCTTCCGCCGTTGCCAGGGAAATTCGCAGTCCGGTTTCGAACTCTGCGATGAGCTCACGTTCCGGAACGAGGCCGAGCTCCAGCAAGACCTTGGTCAAACTGACATGGCTATGTTCAACGACACGGCGGGCACGCGTTGCGCCTTCAATGTCGAGTTTGCCCGCGCGCACAAGATGATCGATGAAGCGATCCTCCTGCGAGCTTCCGGCCATCAATTGCGCCACACTTTCTTTGCCCATTGTCACTTTCAAAACGCCAGCACAAACGGGCCATACAGCCACGTCAACCAAATACCCGCTGCAAGCCCCGTGCCCAATGGAATAGGCGTGGTTGCGCCCATATCCCCAGCGGTAGGACGCGCGACCGCCAGCATCAAAAGGTTAACCAAGACGGCATAGAGCAGCACCGTGCCAAGCCCTTCTAAACCTGTCCAAGCGCCGGCTGCAGCAAAAAGTTTGGCATCACCCAAACCCAAGCCGTCGCCGCCTCTCACAGTTTTGTAGCCCCAGGCTAACGCGATCATGCTCGCCAGTCCCAAAACGGCACCTGCAATATGAAAGTAGAGCTGCTCTGGGGACAGTAGCCAACACACCGCCAAACCCAACGGCACCAAAGGTATGGTCAGCTCATCAGCCAGAAAAAAGTCTCGCGCATCCATGACTGCCAAAGCCAGTAAGACCCACCCCAGGGCCACTGTGATCCAGCGCACGTCCGCATCGACTGTCGCTACCGCCCAAAGCGCCACGACAATGGCTGCGATTTCCATTCCCGGATACACAGGGCTGACGGCGCTGCCGCAGGCGCGGCACTTTCCGGCCTGAACAATCCAGGAGACGATGGGGATGAGTTCCCATGGACCGAGGATGTGGCCGCAATTGCGGCAATGCGAACGCGTGACGATGACGTCTTCGCCTTTTGGCAACCGCACTACCAGCACGCTCACAAAACTGCCGATGAAGGGGGCGATGATGACTGCGATGAGCGCGTCGCTGATGAGGGTTGTCATTGCGGAAAGGAAGAACCTTCGCTGGGGCAATGGCGGCGCGCAGCCGCTTCCAATGGAATTGCGGGTTCGATGTTTAGACTCCAAAATGGATCATTCGGATCTCCGGTAATCCTGATCATCACCCGCTCCGAGCGCTTGACGTGCCTGACCGTGTCTTCGAGGCGTGCCGTAATCTCGAAAACTTGACCAGGTGTAATGAGTTGGCTGGCAATAACGCTTGCCCCGGCAGCGCCGTTTGCTTCTGATCGTTCTTCCAGGCCAAGTGCGCGCCTGATCATTGGAGCGGCCATTTCAAGTTCGATACCGGGTGACTGGGTCAATATGGTGAGTTGAGGGCGCACGCACGCGTAAATTCTCTCGGTCATGCCCAGAACCAGCCGCAGCTCGTCGACGCTGACGAAGAATCCGTTTGCCGGACCATAGTCCAGGCCTTGCTCTTTGTACTGCCTGAACTCGGCGCCCTTCAGATGCAAGAGATCATCGCCGTCGCGCCAATCTTCAACGGACGCAGCAAGCGCCTCAGCGTCATCATGGTTTGCCCCGCCTGCACGAAAGAGGGTTGCCAACAACTGGGCATCGGCAAAATTCAGATCGATTTTTGCGCGTTCCGGACGAACCGAAACCTGAACTCTGAAGCCACCGATTTCCAGGGTTTCGGGTTGTGAAAGCAGCGCTGGAGCGGTGCCTCTCGCTTGGGCCAGTTGATTGGTGGCAAAATCGATCCCGCTTTCGATTGCGGCTTGTGCCTGGGCGCGGACAAGATGGCGCGAGGCGTTAGTAACAGTGGTTCGTGCGGCGCTAACAACACCGATCGTCAGGAGTGACATGGTGGCGAGAAACCCCAGCACCGCAATCAGTGCGATGCCACGTTCACCTGGATTCAAGGGGTTGGCTTGGAGGCTACGCATGGCGGCAGCTGAACGACACCGGGTCGTATATGCATGATGGATCGCGGGAAATGCGCGGGCGGATGACAAGTTCGGGCCACTGGAGGGCCGATCCTGCGGGAAACTTTGCGCGTATAATGACAAGCGCCGGTGCGCCAGACTGTTCGATCCAATCGTCGCGCCAGACGAAGACACCGGTTTGGTCCAGGGTGGCGAATGCAAATGAAATGCCGCTGGCATCAACGAGCAGGCTCTGGCTCTGGCGCCCGCTTCCTCCATTGATGCCGGTCCAAGACAGGTTCAATTGTTTTTTGCCTGATGCCTCTGTGACCTCCAGCACAAAGCGGGCCAAACCATTGGCCTCAATAGCCGATGGCGCGAGGGCGGTAAAAGTCATGCGATGACGCGACGCCTGAAACACATCGGGGTCGGCAGGATTTTCGGGGTTGAGATCGCGTGGCACAACGCGTTGCAGCAGGGTGCGCAACATGTTCTGTGCGCCCTCGATCTGTTCGATGGCGTCAACTTGAGCACCGCTTTTTTCCCAGGCACGGGCGCCGAAACGAATGCCGCCGGTCATGGCGATGGCTATGAGCCCAAACAACGCCAAGACGACCAAGAGCTCAACAAGCGAATACCCGGATTCGTTATGCCTGTTCATCGCTGGGTTTCCTGCTTGCGAACGTAAACCAGGCGATCGATTGAGATTTTTTGCGGCCCGGCGTTGCCAGGCCAGATGACCCACAAGCGGATCAACGCCGGCCGAAAAAGCGTTGTTGATTCCGGATGCGCCGGTGCCGGCAGGGTCTCGATCTTCCACTCATAGTCCGAGCCCGCACTTCGGCCTTTCCGGGGTTGCGGCAGGCGCTGGAGGGCAACGATCCGGTCCAACTGAGAGCGAGCGATCATCACCGCGGTCTCTACGCGGGAGGCTGCGCCAAAGCTGCGCAGGCCGGTTCCCATGGCCTCATAAAGTGAAACAAGCGTGACGGCCAGGATCGCAAATGCGATCAGCGCCTCTATCAGTGTGAAACCACGCTCGCCGTTCATGGCGCACCTTCGAGAATGAGTCTACCGGTCAAGCGATCAGCAGAGATGCGGATGGTGGACCCGCCGCGGGTTAGCATGACCGACCCTGAGACACTGCCATCCCAGCTCAACCTCAGGTTTTGACTGCGATCATGGCGCGACAGAATTTGCGCTGTGGTCCCCCAAGCCAGAAGAATTTCGCTGCCATTCGAAACACTAAGCACACCGGCGCGGCCAGGGGGGGCTGTGATGATGATTTCGGATTGCTGGTCTGCTGCCTGTTCGCGCAAGCTGCGCAAATTCGAAGCGACCAGGCGCGCATCGCCCGACAGTGACAGGCGTTGCAAGGCGCCACTTGCCGCCGGAATGGCCACCACCACGAGGAGGGACATGATGGCAAGTACCACCAACAGCTCCAGCATCGAATAACCGGCTGTGCGCGAAGGGTTGGGGTTCATGGCTAGAGTGCCAAGTCATTGGCGGCCAGGATGCCGCTGACGACGCCGCTCATAATGCCGGCCACTACAATGCCCAGGAAAATTGTGACGACGGGCAAGAGGAGAGCTGACAGCCGGTCGAGTTTTACTTGAACGTCGCGATCCAGCACGTCGGCAGCCTCGTTGAGCATCGGTCCAAGCCGGCCGGTTTCTTCACCGACACCAACGAACTCCAGTGTCACCCGAGGAAAGACATTTGCGTCCTCCAGCGAAAGTTTGAGGGAGCGGCCGTGTTTTACGCGGTCAATAACCGAGGTCAGGCTTTGACGCATGTAGCTGTTGGTCACCGCCCCTTGCGCCGTTTCCAAGGCGCGATTGAGTGGCATGCCGCCATCCAGCAGCATCGCCAAATTCCGGCAAATTTGCGCCGCCTGGTAGGCCTGTGGAATCTTCAGCAAAAAGCGGCTGGAGAGGGCGCGCTTGTCCAGCGTGATTTGCATCGCCGGTTGCCTGAGCGCGTAAAGGAGTGCTGCAAGTGCGCCGATGACGGCCACAGCAAACACTATCCCATACGCGTCGAGAAAGTGAGAAATACCCAGCAACAAAGCTGCGGGCCAGGGTAAAGCAGCGCCACTTTGCTCGAACAACGGCTCAAGCCGGGGCAAGACCACGGTGAAGATCATGATGAGGACTGCAAACATAACCACCAGCAGCAATGCGGGGTAGATCATGGCTGAAGTAATTTTGTCTGTGAGTTCCTTGTTACGGGCTTGCGCTGTAGCCAAACGCGTCATGACTTCGGGTAAGCGTCCGCTGGCTTCACCCGCAGCAATCAGCTTGCGCAGCGCTTCGGGAAACAAGAGCCCGGCCCGGCGCATGGCCGCGGAAAGCGGTTCGCCAGCGCGCAAGCCCTCGAGAATATTCTGGATTGATGCTTTGGTCCGGGATTTGTTGGTCAACGCGAGCATGGCAACGAGTGAGCGCTCGACGCTGAGGCCTGCCCGCAGCAGAATGCTGAATTCCTGAAGCAATGTGAGGCGATCATTTGCCAAATTGAATTGTGGCCACAGCGGTTGCGCGCCACTTGATATCTTGAGCGGGGCGCCTGCGTGCTCGACAACCCGGACCGGCGTGCGACCGAGCCCGATGATGCGTTCAACGGCGATGCTGCGCGTCGGTGCCTCAAGGGTGCCGCGCGTAATGGTGCCATTGGAATCGGCCGCTTCATAGAGGTAGTTGGGCACTGTCAGGTCCCTTGCGATGGCGCATCATAGAGATGGAGCCCGCTGGGCGAAATTGAGAACTGGAAATATCGTGTCTGCGGCGGGATTAGGCAATTAATGAGTCTTGTTAGCCCTATTTTGTGCCAGCCAATAGCTTCTTGAGGCGTGCCACGGTTACGTCGCGCGGCGTGCCGAACGCCAAATTGTCGACGACCTGCCCTTCCTTGTTCAGAAGGTAAACGGCAGCGGTGTGATCGAGCGTGTATGCCCCCTTGCCGGTAACGACCTTCTCCGAACTGACGTCGAAGGACTCGGCGATGCGTTGGATGGCTTGCTCTTGCCCGGTGAGCGGGATGACGCGGCCCTTAAATCCTGAAAAATATGCTTTCAATATCGCTGGCGTGTCGCGCGCGGGATCCAGCGTTACGAAAATGATTTTCAGACTTTCCGCACTCGCCCCGAGCTCAGTCATGGCGGTGTCCAATTCCCAAACGGTTACCGGGCATACGACCGGACAATTTGTAAAGCCAAAGAACACGGCCCTGGGACTGCCAGCGAAATCACGCCAAAGAACTTTGCCGCCCAAGTCGTTCACTAACGCGACGTCGTCAATGCGTTGGCCAAGCTTTGCCAATGACGCTTGCACCGCCGGCAAGGGACTTTGCGGCGCTCCAATGGTAACCCTTGGTGCCGCCGCTGACACCGCGCATGTCAGGATCAATGCGAACCGTATGGCACTCACGTAGGCCTACTCTCGTTTGCGGAAAGTCCAGGCAACAATCCTAGCTGGCCGGCCAACGAGCTGCAAATCTGTGGTTGAGGAGCCTGTCTGCCCTATTTCAAGACCCAATTCTTGGCCATCGCCTGCTTTTCGGCATCGGCGGACAAAGTATTTTTGATGCCGAGCCTCGCGTAGGCGGCATCGATCACAGGATCTTTGGGAATACCTGCGGTGTAGTACCCATTCGTTTGAGGTTGTGCGGGCATTCGCGCAAACGCTTCAATACACCAATCGTCGTGATCCTTGTCGCGACACGCCACGATGCGGGCTGCAAGTTCAGCGTCATCGACTTGCACTTCGCGGCACAGGCGTCCATCGGCAGACTCGAAACTGACGACCGGCAAAATATTAAGTCCGTTTTGCTTAACGTGCGTTCCCGATGGCGTTGAAACGATTGCGGCCAGGACAGGACCTGCCAAAGCGATGCCGTCGTCCACTTGTTCGAGCCAAGCCATTGGGCCAGGCGCGAACGTGTTGCCGGCAAACAAAATTACCAGCGCCGCAGCTATCCCGGTGCCGGTCGGAATCCAGTTGCGCAACGCGTTTGATTTGGAGCGCAACGGAATGACCTGCGCGGGCTCTTTTCCGGCAAGCAGTTGAGCAAACCGGCCAGGCGTCTCGAGACGAGGCTGAAAGGAGGCGCGTAGCACTTCATCGAGGTTGCGCATATTTTGCAAACGCGCGCGCAAGCCGTCGTCGTGTTCCAGCGCCGCACGCACAATACCGGCGTTTCGCTCGTCGAGCTCGCCATCGCAAAAGGCCATTAATGTTTCGTCTGTGATCGTACTCATGTACCAATTCGTTTGTTGATTTCTGCTGTTGCTTGACTATTCGTTTGTTCGACCATTTGCCGTAAAGCTTCACGCGCACGATAAAGCCTGCTCATCAAGGTTCCGATAGGAATCTCAAGTTGATCGGCGGCTTCTTGATAAGAATGGCCATCGATCACAACCAGAGCCAAAACGGCGCGGTGTTCGTCGGACAACCGTGTGAATTGTTCGCGTGTCTTCGTTAACATCAACATGGTTTCTGTGACACGCCGCCCATCGACCGACTGATCGGTTCCCGCACTATCCAACACTAACTTCTTCTGCACGTTCTTTCGCTTGCGTATTTCGTCCTTCCAGTTGTTCTGCATGATTTTAAACAGCCAACTATCTATGCGTGTCCCGGATTGCCATTGCTCGTTTTTGGATAGGGCGCGCTCAATCGCTGCTTGCACCAAGTCGTCCCCTTCGTCCTGAGATCCCGATAATACCGCACCAAAGCGGCGCAGCCTTGGTAAAAGACCGGTTATTCCTCGGCGCAACTCATCACGGCTGTCAGTCATTTCGGTCCAGTTCGTACAACGTATGGAAAGGGATTTTATTCCAATAATTACTGGATTGAGAGTAATACCGATCCCAGTTAATGTTTTGCTTCAGCATGCAGTGTAAAGATTTCACCTCAACTTTGGGACTTTCTGTGATTCAGCTTAGCAAATCTTTTTTTGGAGTTCTGCTGCTTCTGTTTGCGGTTATAGCCGGTGGTTTTGCCGTTTCACAGGCTTTTGCCAGCAGCGGAAGCGGGTCTTCGGGTTCAGATGAGCCCGCACCAGATGACGATGACGACCGGTCAGACAATAGCGGAAGCTCCACTGGCGACGACGAACCCGAATCGCGGGATGGCGGAGAATCCTCCGGGTCAGACGATAGTGACAGCGATTCTGGGTCAGGAGACGGTGGCGAGCCGGAGCAATCGGCGAACTCTGGTTCGTCCGGATCGCGCGACGATGACGGTAATGACGGCTCTTCGGGCTCGAGCAATCAGGCGAGCGGGCCGTCCGAGAACTCGGGTAAAAGCCGCGACAGGGAAGCACGCGTTGCGCACGCTGAGGGCCGGTTTGGAATCAGCAAAAACGATGACGGCGATTTGGTGCGGAGCGGCGAAGTCGTCCATGTCTCGTCACACGCAGACATTTCGACACTGGTTGCCCGGCGCGGTTTGAGAATCATCGAGATCTTTCAGTTACCGTCCATGGGGATGAAGGGATTGCGGATTGCAGTGCCTAAGGTGCGCTCCGGCCGCTCTGTTCTCGATGAGCTGCGCAAGGTGGATCCGCGCGGAATCAGTACTTTCAATCACATCTATAGTCCGGCGCGCGGCGGAGCGACTATTGCAGGTGTTTCGTCGCTTGCGCGGCAGACCTTGGCGAAGCCCGCCCACATACGCATTGGGCTCATCGATGCGGGCGTCGATTCGAAGCATCAGATGCTGCGCGACGTAAAAATATCGGCACAAACATTTGGCGCTGCAAAAAGTACGCCTGAGAATCATGGCACCGCGGTCGCTTCGCGAATCGCAGAAGCGGCACCAGGCGCGCATATTATTGTCGCCAACGTCTTTACGATGATGGAGAATGGAAAGGAAATTGCGTCTGCTGACGCGATTGTGCAAGCCTTGGACTGGCTTTCACAAATGAAAATTCCAGTGATCAACCTCAGTCTGAGCGGACCGGCCAACCCATTGCTTGAAGCGATGGCTGCACATGTGTCCGCCAAGGGGCATATTCTCGTGGCTGCGGTGGGAAACGAAGGCCCGCATGCGGCGCCTCAATTTCCGGCCGCTTATGATCATGTGGTGGGCGTTACCGCTGTCGACAAACAGGATCGTGTCTATTTGTACGCCAATCAGGGCGATTATGTGGATTTCGCTGCGGGTGGCGTGGACACCTCCGTCGCCAAGTCCAGCGGCGATGTCGAGAAAGTTTCGGGAACATCATACGCCGCGCCGGTTGTCGCGGTGGCGCTGGCGCGCCGGATTGATCGTCCGGACGTCGAGTTGGCACGAAGCGCCTTTCAATCTCTGGCAAAGTCAGCACGGGATTTGGGCAAGCCTGGCCGCGATCCCATTTTTGGTCACGGATTGATCGAGCTGGAAAAGTAAACAGGCGTGGTGCGTTGAACCCTGCGCACCCGATTATTCCCCCGCTCCAAACGAAATAACTTGAATCAAACGCTTGCATGTCACGGCCAATGATGTGTGTACGAAAGTTGCGATTCTTTGCTGATGCAATTTTTTCGACTGGCCTGCATTTCCTAAGCATGTTCGGGCAAGCGTGGCGACAATCACTTATCCAGTGCGGGTAGTTTTTTGTGACATGGCCCAAGAGTTGCAGGCCCTGACTTGCTTTTAAGACACGGCACCACAGACAATTGACGACCAACTGTTTTGCTAACTTTACACTGGGCGTCGTGGGGCTTTATCAACGGTGCATGTCTGAATGCAAAACGGGGCTGAACCCCGATTGTACATTTCAGCAGAATGGTTGAGGAACAATGCGCATTTCGACATCCACATTATGTGCGGCTGTGCTGACGCTGGCTGCGACGGTACCATTTGCGGCTCAATCTGCGCTGGCACAAGGCAAAAGCTGGTGGCTCGATCTGGAAGCCGGCACCCAATTTGATGACATTGTTGCGGTCGAACAAAATGACGACAATAGCGAAAGCGGCGATATTGCTGCCATCCTCAAGCTTGATGCTGGCTATAAAGTGGTCGATGAGAAAGACGCCCGCGTAGAAATCGGATATGATTTCTATCAAAGCCTTTATCAAGATTTGAGTGCGTTCAACTATCAGTCTCACACCCCCGGATTTAAGGCTTGGATCAAACCGGGTGGCATCAAGCTGGGGCTTGAGTACACGTATTTGCACTCGCTGCTCGACGATAGTTTT
Organism: Alphaproteobacteria bacterium; assembly: GCA_034440175.1. Lineage (GTDB taxonomy): Bacteria > Pseudomonadota > Alphaproteobacteria > Micropepsales > Micropepsaceae > SZUA-430. Next base: position 498 of record JAWXBO010000169.1, on the reverse strand, counting down.
TTTCTTGACCAACACATGGTGTCCCCGACGATTTCGGCATTCTTGTCGGACGACTTTTTTGTCACGGCGTATTACCGGTTCTTTGACAAAGATTATAATAGCAGCGACGACGCACGAGATGCGCAAACACATCAGACTGGGGCGGATGTTTATTATTATTTCGACCGGCTGAATATGGGATATTTTACCTTCGGCGGCGGCTTTACCAGCGAAGATACAGATGGCCCAGCCTTCGACTATGACGGCTTTATGGGCCGTACTGCCGTGCAAGTTCCCGTGAACCTGTTTGAACTCGATGGCCGGGTAAAATTCTCTTATAATTATCAGAAGCGCAACTACGACAATGTCGAGAGTTTGACGCCGATCACCACGTTAACGCGTTCGGATGACCGCCATACGCTGCGGCTGAACACCGAACTTGAGATCACAGACGCGTTTACCTGGGTGACCGAGTTCCGGAACATTAGCCGCAATTCGAACCTGGCGGCCTCGAACTAT
>JAWXBO010000168.1:0-9283 GCA_034440175.1 Alphaproteobacteria bacterium | reverse complement strand
GCTGTTTACAAGATTCGAACCGTCGAATCCTGCGTTGGACAGGGTCTTCGTGATCTGGTCGCGGAGAGCGGTGAAGTCGGCGGTGTAAGCTGCACGAGCGTTTGCATCAATTGTCGTATCTTTCGCCGCCAGAGCTTTCTCTTTCATCTCCTTCAGAAGATCGCCAACGGTCGTGCCGGCGGCAATGCCGGTATCGACGACGCTTATGGTGCGGTTAAGGCTGTTCGTCACGGCGGTCATGCTTTGAACGTCGGCGCGCAACCCTTGCGCAATGGCGAAAATGGCGCCGTTGTCTTTCGGGCCAGAGATTTTCAGACCCGTGTTCACACGGTTCTGAGTTTCGTCGAGTTGTTTGTTGGTGGCGTTCAGGTTTTGAAGAGCAACCATCGCACCATAGTTGGTGTTGACTGAAAGCATTGAAGAGCACCCCGTTCTGGTCTGTCGCCGGCGTTTTGCCGTCGGGGCGTTTTGCCCCGGGAAGACCCATCGCAAACGTCGTACCCGACAAACGCGTGCTTTTTGTTCAGAGTTTCTCAACGATATGAATTGCCGGTCTGGGCTGTTCCTTTGCGCACGAAACCAGACGCTAACCGTATGTGTTGGCCCCCTGATGTCTTCGCGGGGAAAAAAATACCCGGCAGAAATTGCCTGATGAGGCAATTCTTGCCGGGTAAGTTTGCGTTATGCCGCGCGCTTTAAGTGCGCGACTATTCCGGTGAACCTATTGGCGGAACAGGGCCAGGATCGACTGAGGTGCGGCGTTGGCAATCGACAGCGCTTGGATGCCCAGCTGCTGTTTCGTTTGCAGCGCCTGCAACTTTGCACTTTCCCTGGCCAGATCGGCATCGACGAGATTGCCTATACCGGTTTCCAGTTCATCCATGAGCTTGGCGACGAAGGTCTTGTGCATCCCGACCTTTTTCGCATCCGTACCCAGTTGCGACAGAGCCAGGTTCAGCGCGTTCAACGATGCTTCTATCGTCGAAATGGCTGAGCTTGCCTGCGCTGCCGTAGAAATCGTAGCGTTGGATGCAAGCGTCACGGTCGCGCCGCTGAGGGACAGATCGCGAGCGGTAACGGTAAGGAATGAGTCGCCTTCGGCATTCGCCAAAGCGAGAATTTGCGACGTTGATCCATTCAAGAGGTTCGTGCCGTCAAAACTGGCGTTCGATAGTGTCTTGGTGATCTGATCACGTAAGGCTACAAAATCGGCATTGTAGGCGGCGCGCGAATTGGCGTCGATTGACGGATCGCGGGCGGCCAGCGCCTTTTCTTTCATCTCTTTCAGAAGGTCTGAAATGGTCGTACCGGCCGCAAGCGCGGTGTCGACGACGCTGATCGTGCGGTTCAAGCTCTGTGTCACCGCGTTGAACGCCATAACGTCCATGCGCATGTTCTGGGCGATCGCCCACACTGCGCCATTGTCCTTGGGACCAGCAATCTTTAAGCCAGTGTTAATGTGGTTCTGGACGTTGTCGAGTTCCGAATTGGTCTTGTTCAGATTTTGGAGTGCGATCATGGCTCCGTAGTTCGTGTTGACGCTCAGCATGTGCGAGGCTCCCTTGGTTCTGCACTGTGGTTAAGCCAACGCTTTATTCACTGCGTTCGCCCTCGCCATGGTTACCGCAACCTCCGTGCCAAGCTTAAATTGCTGCGGATTCTGCTAAAAACAAGGCCCGCACGATGGCGGGCCTTGAGGTTTGCTGCAGTTTTTGCCGGGCATGATATTCTTCTGCCGGTCCGTTCTTTCCGCGTCACCTTATGCTGCCGGACGCTGTGATAGTCCCGCCATAATCGATTTGTTGACGTCGATCAGCGGTTCAAGCGATGCGCCTTTTTGTGCTGCATCGCTGGAATAGCGAGAAACCCATAGTGATAGAGAAACAATCTGCGCGCGTACGGCGGGAGGCAGCTGATTACCCTGGCTGGCGCAATCACTCGCCAAGGCGCTCCACATGCGCCGGTTCCAGTCGAGGGCGTCGATCAAGCCGGTAATATTTGCCTTGCCGTGCTTGGCGGCTTCAACGAGCGCTTGCGTCACCTGTGCGAACAGACGGTATTCCGTCTGTTTCGTGTTCTCGGTGTTACGCTGCGTTTTCTGGTAGGCTTGAAGTGACATAGCGCAACCTTACTTGTTCGAAGTCGAAAAGCTGGCGGCACTTGATGAGTGCCTTGTAATACTGGCCCTGCAATACGTCGCGTGAAATCGCGACGCAGATGGACAGGGATTCATGATCGGATACCGCTTCCATGAACTCCGACGTGCGTTTGACGAAATCGTCGTAATGCACGTCGGCGTGTTCGGCATCCAGATACAGCATCATGATCGGAAAGTAGATGCGTTTGGCCGGGGTGTTGGCATCTTCGGCTTGCATGATGTCGCGGTCTCGCAAGATCGATGCCTTGTTTTCGATGACAAGACTTACCCGGCGTTCACCGTTGGTCAACACAGCGCCGTTGCAAACGAATTTTTCACCGGGCTTAAGAGAAAGTTTCAGTGGCATTGATCGCTCCACTTCATGGACTAAAGGCCTTCGTTGATCCCCACACTAGTCGAACAGGGTTAAAGAAGCGCTGCAGAGATGGTGAATAATTTCTTGATCGCGCGGATTCAAAGCAACGCCAGCCTTAGCATCGCATTAAAGCGCGCGGCCTTATGGTCCCTTGTGCCGATCATTTGACTTCAAGGACGACCCGACATGGCTGCTAGCCCTGCTGCGCAACGCGCGCTGGAAGAATCGACAAGTTCCGAAATCGTTGCGCGATTGATGAAAGAGGCAAAGGCCGAGAGAGCCGGGGGAAAGCACAAGCCCACCCGGGACAGCCTGCTGTCACTGCGCAAGGCGGTGCAACACTACAAGAAGGGCGAATGGAAGGACGCGGCGATTGCTGCAGCGGAGGCTGCCGATCATGACGCCAAATGCGCGTCGGCTTTCCATATCCTGGGGCTCGCGCTTTCCAACCTCAACCAGAAGCACAAAGCCTTCACGATGTATGAGCGGGCGCTGGCGCTCGATCCCACCGATGGCGATTTGTATTTAAACGTGGGTACAGCGGCCTGGGATTTGGGCTTGTATGACGGCGCAGCCCAAGCGTTTCGCGCCTATATCGAGATGCGGCCCGATTGTCATAAAGGCTATAACAATTTGGCCGGTTGCCTGCGCGATAAAGGGTTGATGGACGAGGCGATCGATGTGGTGCGCAACGCGCTTTATCTGATGCCTGACGCGGCGATGCTGTGGAATACGCTGGGCACCATTATGGGCGAGCAGAGCGATTTCGCGAATGCGGTGACGTTTTACAAGGAAGCCAAACGCCTCGATCCGGGACTGTCGCGGCCGTATCACAATCTTGGGCATGCCCTCAGCCATACGGGGCCATTCGAAGAAGCGCTAAAGAATTTCGATTTGGCGCTTGAGCATTGCGAATTGGATTCCGATCGCGCGGAAACGCGGCATGCGCGTGGTTTGTGCCTGGCGGCTATGGGGCGGCTGGACGAGGCTTGGCCCGACTATGAGGAGCGGCTGAACCCACGCTGCAGCCAGTCGATTTACTTTGCCGTCAATGCGCGGCGATGGGATGGCGAAGATCTTGCCGGCAAGAAGTTGCTGTTTGCGGGCGAGCAAGGTCTTGGCGACGAAATCATGCTGGCGGGCATGGTGCCCGACCTCATTGAGCGCGTGGGCCCAGAAGGTAAAGTGTTGATTGCGTGCGATCACCGGCTGGTCTCGCTTTATCAGCGGTCTTTTCCTTCGGCCCATGTCGGCATTGAAGAGCACACGAAGCACAATGCGAAAGCTGTGCGCGTTGTGCGCTGGGCCGCTGGTTCGTTTCAGCCCGATTATTATACGCCGATGGGTGTGCCGCTGAAGTTTCTGCGCAACCGGCTTGAGGATTTTCCGGCCGAGCGAACATTTTTAAAACCAGATCCCTTGCGTGTTCGATTTTGGCAGGACAGGCTGGCGGCCCTTGGCCCGGGACCCTATGCCGGCATTTGCTGGCGATCGATGCTGATCAACACGCAGCGCAAGAAGTTTTATAGCGCCCTGGAGCTCTGGAAGCCGGTGCTGGAAAACACGGGCGTCAAGTTCATCAATATTCAATATGGCGACTGCAAGGCAGAACTTGAGTTTGTGCGCGAGAAGTATGGCGTCGCCATTCACAATTTTGAAGATCTGGATTTGAAAAACAATCTCGATGACAATGCGGCGCTGTGTGCAGCCTTGGATTTGGTCGTGACGGCGCCGACGGCGGCTGCGGCCTTGGCGGCAGCGACAGGCACGGAGACCTGGTTCCTGACGGCCGGGCGTGTTTGGCCGCAGCTTGGAACGGATCACTATCCGTGGTACCAGAATACACGGGTGCTGACGCCGGAGAGTTTTGGCGACTGGTCAGGCTTGATGGCGCAGCTCGCCAAAGACATCGATCACTACGCGGGCAAATGAAAATTACAGACATCGAGAAATTCCTGCTGTCCCTGCCCCATGCCGCTTTGAGCATTCAGTGGGGCAATGATCGTGTGTTCAAGGTTGGGGGCCGGATGTTTGCCGTGATCGGCGTTCATGACGATAGGTCTTCGCACGGCATGTCGTTCAAGACGTCAGACGAGAGTTTTCGTATTCTGACCGAGCTGCCGGGGATCAAGCCGGCGCCCTATCTTGCCCGGGCGAGCTGGGTATGGCTGGACAAGCCAGCACGCCTGCCGGCCAAGGAACTCAAAGCCTATCTGACGCGTGCGCATGCGTTGGTTGCGGCGAAATTACCCAAGAAGACGCAGCGGGAGATGGGGCTGGCTTAGCCGCGCCCGGGCCTTGTCCGGCGAATCCGGCACCAGTCAAACTTGCATCAGCCGTGTTCGCCCCCTAGGGTTAGTGCACACGCTATTCTTTGCCATCCGAAGGACAATTCTATGAAGAAGTTTGAAGGGACAGCCAACTACGTCGCGACCGACGATTTGCGCATCGCGGTGAATGCCGCGATCACGCTTGAGCGCCCGCTGCTCATCAAGGGCGAACCGGGCACCGGCAAGACGGTGCTGGCGTTTGAAGTCGCCAAGGCCATTGGCGTGCCGATCATCCAATGGCACATCAAGTCGACGACGAAGGCGCAGCAGGGACTCTACGAATACGACGCAGTGAGCCGATTGCGCGACAGCCAGCTGGGAGACGAACGCGTCAAAGACATCAAGAACTACATTTCCAAGGGCAAACTGTGGGAGGCGTTCACGAACGACGCGCGCCCGGTTCTGCTGATCGACGAAATCGACAAGGCCGACATCGAGTTCCCCAACGACCTGCTGCTCGAACTCGACCGCATGGAATTCTTCGTCTACGAAACGGGCGAGACGATCAAGGCCAAACAGCGCCCGATCGTGATGATCACCTCGAACAACGAGAAGGAACTGCCCGACGCGTTTTTGCGGCGCTGCTTCTTCCACTACATCAAGTTCCCCGACCGCGACACGATGAACAAGATCATCGATGTGCATTATCCGAAGATCATGGACAAACTGGTCGGTGAGGCGCTGAACATCTTCTACCAGATCCGCGAAGTCCCGGGCCTGAAGAAGAAGCCATCGACGAGCGAGTTGCTCGACTGGTTGAAGTTGCTGATGGCCGACGACATCACGGCCGAAACCCTGCGCGAACGCGATCCTTCCAAGCTGATCCCACCACTGCATGGGGCGCTGCTGAAGAACGAACAGGATGTGCACCTGTTCGAGCGGTTGGCGTTCTTGGCGCGGCGGGAGAGGAATTAGCTTCCTGGGAGCGTCGGCATCCGGCTGGCCCCCAAGAGCCGGCGGACGCCGGCGCTCCCAGGAAGTGAAACAACGGTGACACAATGTTCCTGAACTTCTTCCATGACCTGCGCCAGGCCAAGATCCCGGTGACCTTGAAGGAATACCTTGCCCTGATGGAGGGCCTGGACCGGCAGGTCATCGACATGAAGGTCGATGAATTCTATTACCTGTCGCGCACGGCGCTGGTGAAGGACGAGCGCAATCTCGACAAGTTCGACCGTGTCTTCGCCCACGCCTTCAAGGGCCTCGAAACGCTCGAACCCACCGACCTCGCGCAGATCCCGGAAGACTGGCTGAAGGCGCTCACCGAAAAATTCCTGAGCGAGGAAGAGAAGAAACAAATCGAATCCCTCGGCGGCTGGGAAAAACTGATGGAGGAGCTGAAAAAGCGCCTCGAGGAACAGAAGAAACGCCACGAAGGCGGCAACAAGATGATCGGCACCGGCGGCACCTCGCCGTTCGGCGCCTACGGCTACAATCCCGAAGGCATCCGCATGGGCCAGGACAAGGGCCGCCACGGCAAGGCGGTCAAAGTCTGGGACAAGCGCGAATACAAAAACCTCGACGACAGCGTCGAACTCGGCACGCGCAACATCAAGATCGCGCTACGCCGCCTGCGCAAATGGGCCCGCGAGGGCGCGCTGACCGAACTCGATCTGCCCGAGACGATCCGCACCACCGCGCATCAAGGCTATCTCGACCTCGTCATGCGCGCCGAACGCCACAACAAGGTCAAGGTGCTGATCTTCTTCGACATCGGCGGCTCAATGGATGCGCATATCAAACTGTGCGAGGAGCTGTTTTCGGCCGCGCGCACCGAATTCAAGCACATGGATTTCTTCTACTTCCACAACTGCCTGTACGAGAGCGTGTGGAAAGACAATCGCCGCCGCCACAACGAAAAATCGCCGACCTGGGACGTGCTGCACAAATACCCACACGACTATAAGGTCGTGTTCGTCGGCGACGCGACGATGAGCCCGTATGAGATCACCTATCCCGGCGGCTCGGTCGAACACTGGAATGAAGAGCCCGGCGCGGTGTGGCTCGAACGCCTGACGCGCATCTACGAGCACGTCATCTGGCTCAACCCCGTGCCGGAGCGGCATTGGGACTACACGCCCTCGATCCAAATCATGAAGCAGATCCTGAGCGACCGGATGTACCCGCTGACGCTTGAGGGGCTGGATAAGGCGATGCGCGAGTTGAACCGGTAGACCTGTATGTGAGTGCTCATCGAACGTTATCCGCGGAACGTTATCCGCGCGCGCGCCCGGCAAGAACTCTGTCGCTCACATCCGCCCATTCGATCCAAACCCGTTCACGCGCCAACCCCAGTTGCAAAGTAAGGTAGATGCACTGCTTCCAGCGAGGCATCTCCGCGACCGGTTCGCTGTAGTGCTCGGCTTCAACCACCTCCAGCGCCCTCAGACGGGCTTCGTGCGCAGCGCGGGCTTGCTGCAGCTGGTTGCGCAATTCGTCGATCCCGCCGAGTTCGCCGGAAAAAAACTTGATCATCAAGGCATCGGTTTGACGGGGCGGCGGCCCTGGCTCTGCAAACCACGCGGCAAACGCCTTCCTGCCCTTGGCTGTGATTGAATAGATCTTCTTGTCGGGTTTGCTCCGTTGCTCGACGGCCTTGAAGCGCAACAGCCCGTCCCCGGCGAGAGCGGCGAGCTCGCGATAAATCTGCTGATGCGTCGCCCTCCAGAAAAAGGACGAAACAGTATCGAATTCGTTTGTGATCTCGTACCCGGTGGACGGTTTCTGGGCGACCAGAGCGAGAATGAGGTGTTTGAGCGACATATGCCCATAGTTGCATATGCGAGTCGACCGTGCTAGTGCATATGCAACTTGGTGCATAGGTGGGTGATATGAACCGTACAGATAGGCTTCGCTGGGGCGCATTCGCATTCGGGGCGCTTGCGCTGTGCTTCAGCAATGGCGCGACGGCGAATGTCTATGCCGCCTGGATCGCACCGGCGCTGCTGCTTGGATTTGTGATGACGACGGGGCCATGGCTTGGCTTCGTGCTGACGGTAGCCGCCTCATCCGTCGCAAGCTTCGTGATGTTCCGCGGCGTTGTTCCCATTGGCGACGAGGAATATGTCATCGCAAGCGCCGTGACCGGCCTGATTGGCGCGCTGCCTTTCTTCGCTCACAGGCTTGCCGCGCCCCAGCTCGGAGCGGCCTTGGGTTCGCTTGTCTTTCCAACCGTGGCCGTTGCGCTCAGCTATGTTCTGTCCTTGGGAAGCCCTTTCGGCACTTGGGGCAACGACGCTTACGTTCAGCTCGCCTTCGCGCCGCTGGTGCAGTTCGCATCGGTGGCCGGCATTTGGGGCGTGGCCTTCGTCGTGTATTGGTTTGCAGGCGTCGCGCAGGCGCTCGTGACCGAGAGAAGCAGCGGTGCGACCATCGCTGCGGCCACGTTTGCGGCCGTGTTCATTTCCTTGATCTGGCTCGGCGCTTCGCGCCTGGACGGACCAACCGAAACGTCCGGCACGGTTCGCGCCGCCGCCCTGAGCAATCCGCGAACCTTGCCCGATAGATTCTTCGAGGGGTGCACACAGCGCACGGATTATGCTTGCCGCTCTGCCAAGGCGCGAGCGCGGCAAGATATTCTGTTCGCCTTGTCGGAACAGGCCGTGCAACAAGGCGCGAAGTTGATCGTTTGGTACGAGGCCGCGGCTCAATTCGATGCGCCTGACGAGGCTGAGTTCATCGCCCGTGCAGGTGCGTTCGCCCGCAAGCACGGAGTATATCTGATAGCCGGCGCCGCGCGCATTCCTTCGGCGCCGGATCAACTGATCGCCAACATGGCGATTGGGTTCACACCCGAAGGCGTACGTGCGTTCGAGTACTTGAAGACCATCCCGGTGCCTGGAGAGCCGATCATTCGCGGCGACGGCGTGATCCCGGCACTCGACACGCCATTCGGCCGGCTTGGCGTGATGATCTGCTTCGACGCGGACTTTCCCGCACTGTCGCGTCAAGCGGCGGCGCGCGGCGTCGACATTCTGGTGATCCCGGCCAATGACTGGCGCGCGATCACACCCCTCCACGCCGAAATGACGCGGATGCGCGCTATCGAAAGCGGTTTCAGCATTGTCCGCGCAACAAGCAACGGTGTTTCGCTTATCACCGATCAGCGTGGAACCGTTCTCGCACGAAACAACTCCTTTACGGACCCCGGCGCCATCACCATCGCCGACGTGCCGGCACGCCGCTTGGCCACTGCGCAAAGCACCATCGACGATCTTTTCGCCGCCTTGTGCATGGTTCTGGCCAGCGCCCTCCTCATCTTCGGCGCGGCTCTTGCATTGCGCGCGCGATCGGGTCGCCGAAATCAATAACAGTGCGTATAGATGGAAGTATGGCGACAAGACAAGTGTTTGCGAGCGGTCTCGTTGCAACTGCCTGTATGAGAGCGTGTGTAAAGACATTCCCCGGCCTGAGCTGGATAAGGCGATGCGGGAGTTGAAT
>JAWXBO010000167.1:0-6089 GCA_034440175.1 Alphaproteobacteria bacterium | reverse complement strand
TGACAGGCCGCATCAGTTCCGAATTTTTCCCGCATGTCTTCGGGTTGGGTGCCGCGCAACCCATCGACACCGTCATCGTCGCCGGAAAATTTGCAGCCCTCGCACGCGAATTGGGAAAGAGCCCAGAGGAAACCGCCGAGGGTTTTCAGAAAATCGCCGCCGCCAATATGGCCGAAGCGATCAAAAAAATCTCCATCGCCCAAGGCGCCGACGTCACCACCTATGCACTACAATGTTTCGGTGGCGCCGGTGCACAGCTTGCCTGCTGCGTCGCCGAAGCGCTGGGCATGCGCACCATCATGATCCACCCCTTCGCCGGCGTCTTGTCCGCCTTCGGCATGGGCTTCGCGCAGGTTCAAGCGCGGCGCGAAAAAGCCGTCGAAGCACCACTCAGCGCCAGTTTGATGCCCGCATTGCAGCACAATTTTGCAACGCTTGCACACGCGGCCATCGACGAAGTCACCGCCCAAGGCATCGCCGCCACGGCCATCCAAACTACACAAACGCTGCAACTGCGCTACCACGGCACCGACACCACACTCGCCATCGCATTCGGTGAACTCAACGACATCGAAACCAGATTTGCCGAGGCCCACAGCCAACGCTTCGGTTTCTGGGATCAAGGCCGCGAACTCATCGTCGAAACAATGGCGGTCGATGCGGCCGGACAATCACAAGCTCCAGCACTTCCACCGCCACAAGCCAAACGCGGCGGCGCGCCTCTCCGGCCCCAGGCCTCGACCAAACTGTTCGTCGAAGGCCGCCGCCACGACACCCCAATCTACTTGCGCGACGCACTTGATCCTGGCGACAAGGTCAACGGCCCCGCCCTCATCATCGAACCCAACTCGACCATCGTCATCGATCCGGGTTGGAGTGCGGACTACCGCGCCGATGGCAATCTCGTGCTCAGCCAAAACCCGAACCCGAAATCGGCTGCACAATCATCCACGACTGCCGATCCCATCCGCCTGGAAATCTTCAACGCCCTGTTTATGTCCATCGCTGAACAAATGGGCGTTACGCTCGAAAAGACCGCGTCGTCGGTGAACATCAAGGAGCGTCTGGATTTTTCCTGCGCCATCTTTGATGCAGCAGGCAATCTCGTCGCTAACGCCCCGCACATGCCGGTGCATCTGGGCTCCATGGGCGACAGCGTCCGCGCCATCCTCGATCAGCACGAAGCTCACCTGGCGCCGGGCGACGCCTTCGCAGTCAACGCGCCCTATGCCGGGGGCACGCATCTGCCAGACATCACTGTCGTCATGCCGGTGTTTATGCCCCCCGGCAGCAAGCCCGCCTTCTTCGTCGCCGCACGCGGTCATCACGCCGATGTCGGCGGAATATCACCGGGTTCGATGCCGCCACACTCAACCCATGTCGATGAGGAAGGCGTGCTGTTCAACGGCGACCGCATCATGTCCGGCGCCCGGTTCGACGAAGCATCGGTGCGAACCATCCTGAGCTCAGGCAAATATCCCGCCCGCAACCCCACGCAAAACATCGCCGACCTCAAAGCGCAAATCGCCGCCTGCGTGAAAGGTGCGGACGAACTTGAAAGCCTCTGCAGCCAGCAGGGACACAGCGTCGTCGAGGCCTTCATGGGGCACGTCCAGGACAATGCCGAAGAGCAAGTCCGCCGCGTCATCGGCGCCATCGACAACGGCGCGTTCGAGCACGAAATGGATGACGGCGCCATCATCCGCGTCCGGGTGACGGTCGATCACCCATCACGCAGTGCCACCATCGACTTCACCGGCACCAGCGCCCAGCGGCCAACCAACTTCAATGCCCCACGCTCGGTCACAACGGCCGCCGTGCTCTACGTCTTCCGATGCCTGATCGACAACGACATCCCATTAAACGCCGGCTGCTTGCGCCCGTTGAAAATTATCGCCCCTAAAGGCTCCATGCTCAACCCGGACTATCCTGCCGCCGTCGTCGCCGGCAATGTCGAAACCAGCCAGGCCATCACCGACGCATTGTTCGCAAGCCTCGGCGTTCTCGCCGCCAGCCAGGGCACGATGAACAACTTCACCTTCGGCAATGAACGCCATCAGTATTACGAAACGATCTGCGGTGGCGCGGGCGCCGGACCAACCTTTGACGGCGCCAGCGCCGTTCACACCCACATGACAAATTCCAGGCTTACCGACCCTGAAGTGCTGGAATGGCGCTACCCTGTGCGGGTCCGCCGCTTTGCCATTCGTGAAAACTCCGGCGGCGCGGGCGCGCACCGCGGCGGCGACGGCGTCATTCGCGAAATTCAGTTCAACGAACCCATGCAGGCAGGCATCCTCTCGACCCGCCGCCGCACCCCGCCGTTTGGCATCAAAGGCGGCGCAAACGCAACGTTGGGCGCCAACCGCGTCGAACGCGCCGGCGGGAAAGTAACTGACCTCGGGGGCTGCGCCTCCATCACCGTCGCACCAGGTGACGTTTTTATCATTGAAACCCCGGGCGGCGGAGGCTACGGCAGGAGCAGCAAATCTTAAGGCACTCGATGATCGTCGATCTCTTTGTTGGCACGCTGACCCGGTACTATTCGGAACAATGGCAAAACAGCCGTACACGCGGCGGCGCAGACTCGCCGTTCAATACGCCAAAGGACCCCAACGCGGTCAACGATCCAGTCGAACTCCAGGGTATCGTCACCCAGTGGCGCGAAGATGCCTCGAACAAACTCAAGGAACACCTCAGCGAACCACTGGCCTGGCAGGAAGGCATGCTGCCGCCTTATCAGGTGGGCGACGTCGGCTTTCACGGCTATGGCGGTGTGATTCTGCTCACCGCCTACACCTCAACGGGCCTTCTGCCACGCCCAGCTGACTTCCAGAAAACCTGGAATGGCGACCCGGCCTTCGACGCCATGATGAAAGAGCCGAAGAAAAACACTTTGTGGGAGATCATCAACTGCAGCCTCTGGCTTCCCGCCAGCTTTCAATTCGGCATTGGTATGAAAGACCCATCAGGCCAGCCAAGCCGGGCGGGCTCAATTGACGTTTTGTGGAAGGCGCTTGAACACCTCAACGAGTCAAACTGGAAAGCGAGCCCCGAACACATTGCTGGATGGCGCGCCCATACCCTCGAAGAAACGGTGTCGTTTGAAACCCAAACGCAATACGGCTTCGCGGTGTTCTACGACATGTGCAAACTCGCTCGCGACAGTCGCAGCCCGATGAAATTGCACTACTAGGTGCAGGCCAAGTGACGTGCCAAATACGCAACACAGCGTATAGAAAACGCAACGCATTCAACCACCGCATGTAAATCGAAGTTGCGCGCGCAAAGACACGCTCGCAGCCTTAACTGCAAACCACCTTCGAAAATACTTACAGTTCAATGGCTTGCCTTGATGCACGTACAAATTTGCTGCACTGCCGTATCGAATTGTCTTGGGACCCGCGACAAATTGAGGCATAATCACGGCACCCTAAACGAAGGAGCCGCTAATGAGACAACAGCTGAGCTTAATCACGACGGGGATGGTGTTCGCATTTCTTGGTGCAATAGTGATTGGGATCCTATAGCTGCCACAACGCGAACCATCGGGGAATTCAAAAAGGGCCGGACGAAAGTCTGGCCCTTTTTCATTGCCGCAGGTTCAAGCGGCTTCGAGCGTTTCACCAAACCCCTCACGCCGCCTCCACCCGCCCCGGCACGTAGGCCAGCACCGGTGCCAGCCACCGTTCGGTCTCAGCCACACTCATACCTTTCCGCCGCGCATAGTCTTCGACCTGGTCGCGATCGATGCGTCCCAGCCCGAAATACAACGACTGCGGATGACTGAAATACAGCCCGCTCACCGACGACGGTGGCGTCATCGCGAAGCTCTCGGTCAACTCGATGCCGGCGTTCTTTGGCGCCTCTAGCACGCTGAACAATGTTGCCTTTTCGGTATGGTCGGGCTGTGCCGGATAGCCGGGCGCCGGGCGGATGCCTTGATATTTTTCGGCAATCAAATCGGCGTTCGACAATTTTTCATCGCGCGCATAACCCCAGAGCTCGCGCCGCACCCGCTCATGCGTGTACTCCGCCATCGCTTCGGCGAGACGATCAGCCAGCGCCTTGAACAGAATGCCGTCATAATCGTCATTCGCACCCTTGAAGATCAGACTGCGCTCGGCCTCGCCGTGCCCGGCAGTGACGGCAAAGCCTCCAACATAGTCTGCAACGCCCGTCTCTTTCGGCGCCACGAAATCCGCGAGCGCCAGATTGGGCCGCCTGTCGTCGCGCTTCATCTGTTGGCGCAGCGTGTGAAACACCGCCGAAACTTCGCGTCGCCCGGGATCGGCGTAAATCTCAATGTCATCGGACCCCACCGAATTTGCCGGCCAAAATCCCACAACTGCACGCGCCGTCAGCCATTGCTCGTCAACAATGCGTTTCAACATCTTCTGCGCATCCGCGAACAAACTGCGCGCAACCGGTCCATATTTGTCGTCATCCAGGATCAACGGATAGGGACCCACAAGTTCCCACGTGCGGAAGAACGGAGTCCAGTCGATGTATTTGGAGACCGCCCGCAGGTTGATTTTATCAAACGCACGAACACCCAGGAAACGCGGAATGGGCGCCGTATACTTCGCCCAGTCCACTTTGAGCTTGTTGGCCCTCGAAGCCTCCAGGGTCACCCGCCGCTCGGCCGACTTGCCACGCCCGTAGGATTCAGCAATCCCCGCATACTCCTTGCGCGTCGCCTCGATGAACGCGCCCCGCTGCTCCGGCGAACGCAAACTGGAAGCCACACTCACCGCGCGGCTGGCGTCGGTCACATATACTGTGGCACCGCTTTTGTAGTTCGGCTCAATCTTCACTGCCGTATGAATCTTCGACGTCGTGGCACCGCCGATCAGCAACGGAATGTCGAACCCTTCGCGCTCAAGCTCCGCCGCCACATGACACATCTCATCCAGCGACGGCGTGATCAGACCCGACAACCCGATCATGTCGGCGTTCTCGGCCCGCGCCGCCTCAATGATCCGCGCCGACGACACCATCACGCCAAGATCAACAACTTCGTAATTGTTGCACTGAAGCACGACGCCCACGATGTTCTTGCCGATATCGTGCACGTCGCCCTTCACCGTCGCCATGACGATTTTACCCGCAATCTGGCGCTGTTGGCCCGAAGCCAGCCGCTCGGTTTCCATGAACGGGATCAGGTGCCCAACCGCTTTTTTCATCACCCGCGCCGACTTCACAACCTGCGGCAGGAACATTTTCCCCGCACCGAACAGATCGCCGACGACATTCATGCCTGCCATCAAAGGCCCTTCGATGACATCAAGCGGCCGCTTGGCGGCAAGCCGCATCTCCTCTGTGTCGGCGACGATAAATTCGTCGTTGCCGTGCACCAGCGCGTGCTTCAGGCGCTCCTCGACCGTTCCATCGCGCCAAGCCTCGATCTCTTCGACCTTGGTAGCCCCGCCGCCTTTGAATTTCTCGGCGACTGTCAGCAACCGTTCGGTCGCATCGGCTCTGCGGTTCAAGAGCACGTCTTCCACCGCTTCGCGCAACTCGGCTGGAATGTCCTCATAAACAGTCAGCTGACCGGCATTGACAATGCCCATGTCCATCCCCGCGCGGATCGCGTGATAGAGAAACGCCGAATGCATCGCCTCGCGCACCATGTCGTTGCCGCGAAAGGCGAAGGAGATATTCGACACACCGCCCGACACATGCGCATGCGGCAGCTCCGCCCGGATGCGCCGCGTCGCCTGGATAAAGGCGTTGCCATAATCGTTGTGTTCTTCGATGCCCGTTGCCACTGCAAAAATATTCGGGTCGAAAATAATATCCTGCGGTTCAAACCCCACCTGATCGACCAGGATATCATAGGCACGCTTGCAAATTTCAAACTTGCGATCCGCCGTATCGGCCTGCCCCTTTTCGTCGAATGCCATCACCACAACCGCAGCACCATAACGCTTGCACTTGATGGCATGCTCGATGAACGAGGCCTCGCCTTCCTTCATACTGATCGAGTTGACGATGGGCCGGCCCTGCACGCATTTAAGGCCCGCTTCGATCACCTGCCATTTCGACGAATCGATCATCACCGGCACCCGCGCTATTTCCGGCTCGGC
>JAWXBO010000166.1:0-3114 GCA_034440175.1 Alphaproteobacteria bacterium | reverse complement strand
GGATGTTGGCCCCCAGCCGCGAAACGCGCTTATTGACGTCGAGAAAGGGCTGCAAATAGGGAATGTGCGCCATCACGAAGAAAGCCTGCTCGAACGGATCGCGGATGGCGTTCGCCTTGTCGAGGATGAGCCGGAAGCAATCATCGATCTGCTGGGGAACCGCCAATGGGTAAAAGACACTGCCGCCGATTTCAACGACCGTCGTGCGCAGGCGCCCGGAAGCATCAGAGTCCGTCAGCAGGTTTTCCGACAACAAGGCGTGCAGATTGAAGAAGGTGAACGCGTTGAAGCCGATCTCGTCGGCGTGGCCGACGAGCATCTCGATGGCCGCCTTGTGGTTGAGGATCATCTGCGCCTCGCGTTGATCCTTGCCATCCGCGGCGTGTCCGAATTCGATGAGATTCTGGGTATCGAGGCGGCTGTAGGTGTTGCCTTCAAGCCGGCTTGATGACCACGAAAGGTCGATCATCAGACGGTTCAGAATATCGCGCGCATACGTGCCGGCGGGATGTTCCCTTGCGGGCGAGCGGCCAGATGCATGCAAGTGGCTGCGCACCGAATCGGGCAGGTATGCCGAACGGTTTGGTTCGTAGCCGTCGAGGAATTTGCGGTTGTAGCCGATCGGCTTGCGATCGGTAATCGGGCGGCGCACGAGGTCCCTGACTTGCGTTCCCTGCAGCGACAACGGGACGTAGCTTTCTCCGTGCGCAATGAGCGTGAGTGGTTCAAGGACAACGCGCACGTCGCCGGTGATTGGGACAAGCAGATAGCGGCTGGCACGGCCTTCACCCTGCCTGAGTACGCGGTTGGCCTTGACGAGTTCGCGGAGACGGCGCTGCAGCGTCCGGCGGTCGAAGTCCAAGCCTTCGGTCTTGCAGGCTTGTTCAAGTTCCGCGATGGCCAGCCCGGTTTTGTGGGGAGCCAGCAGAACAGCGATCTTGTCGAGTTCTTGCTGATCAATGCGTTTCGGCATTTTGTGTCGCGATTCTGAGTTTTATGACAGTATAATGGTTTATATGTCGCGTAATAAAGCATTTTGTCGCGAATGCCAGTTTTTGCGACACAACGGGAGCGATTGCCTGGTAGCCGCCACTGATGATTAGATATAGTTATAAAATTACAATAAAATACGAATAATTAATCTTTATCTAATCACTACCCCTGCATGTGATTAGAATACGATGTAATATTCTAAAATAATGGGAAATCCCAAGCATTCTCTAATCAAGCAGCTCCAGACCAG
This sequence comes from Alphaproteobacteria bacterium, assembly GCA_034440175.1. GTDB lineage: Bacteria > Pseudomonadota > Alphaproteobacteria > Micropepsales > Micropepsaceae > SZUA-430. The sequence continues at coordinate 1,871 of JAWXBO010000166.1, read as the reverse complement.
CATTCCACGCGGGGCGCCATTCGACGTGGGTGCGCTCGCGCGCCTGGGCGTCTCCTCGAAGCTTGCGGCCCACTACGCCGCGACAGGTTGGCTGGTGCGGCTGGCGCAGGGCGTGTACGCCTTTCCTGCCGACGAACTGAGCGCGCACGGGACGATAAAGTTTCTTCAGACCCGCGTCGCCGGCCTGCACGTGGCAGGCAAGAGCGCGCTCGCCTTGCATGGCGTGCGCCACAATCTGGCCACGCGCGAGCAGTGGGTGCTCTGGGGCGATGCGCGCTTCGCGCTGCCGGCATGGTTCACCACGCGCTTTCCCGCGCGTTACGTGTCGGCCCGGCTGTTCGATTGGCCGGACGAGGCGTTGCCCGCACAGACCCTGGCCACGCCACCCGGCGTGACCGACGGATTGCGCGTGTCGGTGCCCGAGCGCGCGCTGCTCGAGTTGCTGTACGACGTGGGCACCCGTCAGGGCTTGGAAGAAGCGCGCAACCTGTTCGAGGGCCTGAGCCATCCGCGTAAGGAGATGCTCGGCCGCCTGCTTGCCTGTTGCACCAGCGTCAAGACGGTGCGGCTCTTCCTGACCTGGGCACGCGAGACAAAGGTGGTGGACGTTGCCGCCCTCCAGCAGCAGTACACCCTGCCGGTCGGCAGCGACAAGCGCTGGATGACCCGCCTGAAAGACGGCACCTTGCTGAGCCTGAAGCCGTATGGATAAAGTCTATGCTGATGCCGTGCGCCTGCTGCTGGCCGCCGCGCCTGAAGTCTTCGCCAACGACATCTTCGCGATGAAGGGCGGCACCGCCATCAACCTTTTTGTGCGCGACATGCCGCGCCTGTCAGTCGACATCGACGTCGTCTACATGCCATGGCAAGTCCCGCGCGAGCAAGCGCTGGCGGCCATCGCGGACGAAATCGAAGCCATCGCCGGGCGGCTCGCCAAACGCGGCATGCGCACACGCAAGGTGGCGAGCAAGGATCTCGGCGATACCAAACCGCTGATCGAGCGCGACGACAATCAGGTGAAGGTCGAAGTCAATGCGGTTTTCCGCGGAACCGTTCTGCCGGTCGAGCGGCGCCGCCTGACGCCGAGGACGGCCGAAATGTTCGGCGCCGAACTCGAACTGCCCGTCCTTGCCATGGCCGAACTCTACGGCAGCAAACTCGTGGCCGCGATGGACCGGCAACATCCCCGCGATCTGTTCGACGCGTGGCAGATGTTCGCCTCAGACGGATTGTCCGACGCGACGGTGGAGTGCTTCGTCACCTACCTGGCCGGTCACAACCGGCCGACGCATGAGGTCCTGTTCGGCAACGACAAAGACATCGCTGACGAATACCGAAGCACCTTCGTCGGCATGACCGCGGATCCGGTCAGCCTTGAGACGCTGCTGGAAACGCGCGCGCGAGTGCGCGCGGAACTGCCGCAACGGTTGACCGGCAGGCAGCGTCAATTCCTGATCGGCCTTGCGCGCGCGCAGCCCGACTGGAGCCTGCTGCAATGTCCGCACGCCGCCGATTTGCCCGCGCTTCGCTGGAAGCTCGCGAACCTGCAGACTTTCAGCAAGCGCCGGCCAGGGGATTTCGAGAGTCAAGCCATGGCGCTGGAAACCAAATTGGGTTGAGGCGGCTTGCCCCGCACGGGCAGGTCGTTAGTTATTACCCGCCTCGGTGATTGGCTACTGCGATATCCGCAGTGGATCGGAAAAGTCTGCGCCAACAGTGGTAAGGGAAGGCTCCAACGACCTCTACCCGTTCAGGCGCGACGCTTCACCGAATGCAGCGTCAACACGTTGGTAACAAACCGAATACCGTTGTTTCTACCCGCGAGTGTTGACGCCAGCCTCGAATTGACCACCAGTCCCGGTTGAAAGCTG
>JAWXBO010000165.1:0-7154 GCA_034440175.1 Alphaproteobacteria bacterium | reverse complement strand
GACCGCATTGCGCTTCACCGTTAGGGACACCGGCATCGGCATCCCCCTTGAAAAATTGAGCCTTGTATTCGAACGCTTTACGCAAGCCGACACCTCGACGACCCGGCGGTTTGGCGGCTCGGGCTTGGGTCTGACGATTTCAAAGCGCCTTGTCGAGCTCATGGGCGGACGCATCTGGGTCGAAAGCGAAGTTGGATCTGGCAGCGCCTTTTCGTTCACCGTCCCATTCGAACGTTGGGCGGGCGCCTCCAGACGAGCGACGGTCACCGTCGGAGAAGGTCCCGAAGCCGTGTTGCCGGCGTTGAATATTCTTCTGGTGGAAGACTCCCCAGACAACTGCACAATCACCATGGCCTATCTGGAAGACACTCCGTTCCGCATCGACGTTGCCGAAAATGGGGCAAGTGCCTGTGAGATGTTCAAAGCGAAAAAGTACGATCTTGTTTTGATGGACCGGCAAATGCCGGTCATGGACGGCTTAACCGCGACACGGACAATTCGAGCGTGGGAGCAGAGTGCAGGCAGACCCGCCACGCCAATCATTGCGTTGACGGCGTCGGCGTTGAAGGGCGACCGGGAGATGTGCCTGGCCGCCGGCTGTACCGCTTTTCTGACGAAGCCGATCAAGCAAGACGTGCTGCTGCAAGCCATCGCGGAACACTGCATCTCAACGCCCCAGTCACCGGCGGCGGATAGCGGCGGCGAGGCGTCTGTTTCACCGAGCGTAAATCAAAGACTGGCGAAACGAATTCCCGCCTATCTCAGGAATTGCAGGGAAAACGTCGCGGCCATGTCCGACGCCGTGGACCGTGTCGACTTCGAGACCGTGAGGTATCTCGGGCACCAGCTTAGCGGCTCCGGCGGCGCCTTTGGATTTCAGCCCATCACCGATTTTGGTGCCGCACTTCAACTGGCCTCCGAAAACGCCGACACCGCCGTATCGCGCCAGCAGCTGGGCGAACTATTGAGTTACCTGGACAGTGTTGAGGCTGACTTTGCGTTGGGTGTTTCGTAATACCAACATTCAGAGCATGTTCCGTCACAATCTTCCGAATCCGCGCGGAGACGCGGACGTGCGCGGCACTTCCCCCCATCGTCTGCAGCCGCTAACGCGGCGCGCCCACTTCCCCCGCAAGCGGGGGCAGACACCAGATTTTCAGTCTTCCTCCGCTTGCGGGGGAAGTGCCTGCGAAGCACTTGTGGCTCGCAGGGGATGGGGGACAGCGCGCGCACTTTCGCGTCTGCGCGATGAATCTAAAGCGACGATAGGGCGACGAGATGATCAACAGCTTCTCGCAACTGTCGTTCCGTGTATGGCTTTGCTAGGTAGCGGGCGCCTTCGACAAATTGGCCTTTCATCTCGTCTGTGAGCGAATGGCCGGTCGTGTAGAGTACGCGCAACTGCGGGCGAATTTTGACGGCCTCTTGCGCAAGCGTGAATCCGCCGTGAGCCTCCCCCTTCTTGAGGTAGATGTCGGTCATAAGTGCGTGGATCTGGTTTGAGGAATTGAGATGCGATAGCGCCTCCTCGACGTCGCCCGCCGAGAGTATACTGTGGCCCCACTCCTCAATCATCATCTCTGCGAATTCGCGAATAATCGCATCATCTTCGACGACAAGGATTATAGCCATCGCCGCTATGCCGCCGCCATGACTGCGCGCTGCTCTCGATTACTGGGCATCCAGTCCAACGATTCTACTCGGCCCCCCGTTCTGCAGCGTTGTTGCGACAGGGGCAGACAACCGCCAGCAAATCCCACTCTCCCGGAACTCGACCTCGGCCGTCCCGGCAACTGCCATTCGTGCCATGGAGCCGAGCACCGTGTGACCGAAGCCCATGCGATCGGGCCGGGCGACTTTTGGCCCGCCTTCCTCTAGCCAGCACATCTCAAACATCGGTTCCTTCGCATCGGTGACCTGCCACGAGATGCGCACCCGGCCTTCACCGTTCGAGAGCGCGCCATGCTTTGCGGCGTTGGTGTTCAGCTCATGCAGCGCCATGCCGATGCTTTGGGCGGCCGCCCCCGTCAGCATGCTTGGCGGACCGTCGAGCAGCAGCCGCGTGCCGATCATGTCCTTGAAGTTGGCGAGTTGCACCTCGACGAGTTCCATCATTTGAACGCCGTGCCAATCGCTCCTGACCAGCAGATCGTGGCTGGCACAGATCGCGCCGATCCGTTCCGACAGTCGCTGCACGAAGGTTGCCGGATCGCCGCCGGACGCGGACAGCCTGGCAACCGCCTGGACCACGGCGAGCAGATTCTTGGCGCGATGGTCGACCTCGGCCATGAGCACCTTGTTGCTCATCTCGGCTCGCTTACGCATGGTGATATCGAGGAGCGTGCCGACTATCTGGCGCACACGCCCAGCGGCGTCGCGCGCGAACACGGCATCCTGACTTTGGAACCAGCGCCACGCGCCCGCCCGGTCGCGCGTCCGGAACTCGAAGCTGGCGTTCTCGGTGTCGCTCAGCGCCATAACGCGGGCCAAGTGTTCCTCGAAGCGCGGGTGATCGTCGGGGTGCATCACGCTGGTCACGACCTCGCTGCCCATGGCGTGCACTTCGTCGGCGTTGAAGCCGAGCACTGCAGCAACCTGCTGGCTGATAAAGACGGTGCGCTTTTCCACCACGTCGAAAACGGAGAGCAAGCCGGGCGACACGTCGATGACGCGCCGGAGAAAGTGCTCCTTTTCGCGCAGCGCCTCGGTGCGATTTGCGATTTGCAGTTCGAGGGTGTCGTTCAGCTCGCGCAGTTGCTCCACGATCCGGCGGCGCTCGGCCACCTCGGCGAGCAGGGCGCGATTGGCGCTGGCGACCTCACGGCTTTTGCGGTGCAACTCGGCGAAGACGGCGACCTTCGAGCGCAGGATGGCCGGGTTGACCGGCTTGTGCAGGTAGTCGACCGCGCCGGTGTCGTAGCCTGTGAGAACGTGCTCGTCCTCGTTGTAGTAGGCGGTGAGAAATATGATCGGCACCAGTGCGGTTTTCCGGCGCTCCTTGATCATTTTGGCCAACTGGAAACCGGTCACGCCGGGCATGCGGATATCGAGAATGAGGAGAGCGAATTCCTCCACGAGGAGCGCGAGCAGCGCCTCGTCGGCGGATTCCGCCCGGACCAAACGGTAGCCTGGGTCGTCCAGCACGGTCTCGAGCACGGTGAGGTTTCTGGGCTCGTCGTCGACGATCAGGATGTTGATGAGGTCGTCGCCGGAGGCGGATGCCGGAACCGTAGCGGCGGCGCGATCCCCGGACGTTATTTTCGGTGATCGACCGTTGGCCGACGGCACAAATTCGAGAATGTTCTGGTTCATCGGAACAACCAGACGCGCATCAGCGACATGAGCTGGTCGGTGTTCACCGGCTTGGCGATGTAGTCGCTGGCGCCGGCGTCGAGGCACTTCTCGCGGTCTCCTTTCATCGCCTTCGCTGTGAGGGCCAAGATCGGCAGGGTGCTGAACTCCGAGGCGCTGCGGATTTCGCGCATCGTCTCGTAGCCATCCATGTCCGGCATCATGATGTCCATCAGCACAATGGCCAGATCGGGCGTTCTATGTATGATATCGATGGCGCTACGGCCACCGGTCGCGCTGATCACGTTCATCCCGTGGTTCTCCAGCATGCTTGTCAGGGCGAAGATGTTGCGCGCGTCATCATCGACCACCAGCACCTTGCGTTCGCGCAAGACCTCGTTCGAGCCGTGCAGCCGCTGAAGCATGGCCTGCTTCTCCGCCGGCAGGTCGGTGACCACACGATGCAGGAAGAGCGCAGTCTCGTCCAACAGTCGTTCGGGCGACTGGACGTCCTTGAGGACGATGCTCTTGGCCATCGTTTTGAGCTGCGTCTCCTCGGCTCTTGTCAGGTCCTTGCCGGTGAAGACGACTACTGGCACGTTCGCCAGCGTCGGCACGCCGTGCATCTTCGCCAACAGATCGAAGCCGGTCATGTCGGGCAGGCGCAGGTCGAGCACCACGCAGTCGAAGGCGCGGTTGAGCATCGCCGCCAGCGCCTCACCGCCAGTGGCTGCGGTGACGACCTCGATGTCTTCATAGGCGAGCAACTCGACGATGGACTGCCGCTCGATGTCGTTGTCCTCGACGATCAGCAGCCGCTTGGTACGCGCGGAAGTGAACTCTTTGATGCGCTCGAACGCCGTGTTCAGACCCTCGGTAGTGGGCTCCTTGACGAGGTAGGCGAAGGCACCGTGCGCGAGGCCGTGTTGGCGCTCTTCCTCCAAGCTGACGATCTGTACCGGGATGTGGCGCGTGAGCGGGTCGAGTTTGAGCTGGTTGAGCACGGTCCAGCCGAGCATGTCGGGCAGGATGATATCGAGCGAAATAGCCGAGGGACGGAACTGCCGGGCAAGGGAAAGTCCGAGCGAGCCTTTGGTGGCGACGATGCCCTTGAAGCCCTTGTCGCGCGCCAGGCCGAGCAGGATGCGGGCGTAGTGCGGGTCGTCCTCGATGATCAGAACCACGAGGTCGCCTTGCACGATCCCGTTGCGATCATCCTCGATGTGCTCGTCGCGCGCGGCCGGCCGGGCCAGTATCCCGCGTGCGGGCACTTGGTCTGCGGTTACGAGGGCCAGAGCTCTCTCGCTGCCGGAGTAGTGCAGCGGCAGGTAAAGTGTGAAGATGCTGCCCTGACCGTACACGCTGGCGAGCTTGATCTCGCCGCCGAGCAGCGCGGCCAGCTCGCGGCTGATGGCGAGCCCGAGTCCGGTTCCGCCATATTTACGCGAGGTGCCGGAATCGGCCTGCTGGAAGGCCTCGAAAATCAACCGCTGCTTGTCCGGCGCGATCCCTATGCCGGTGTCCTCGACGCTGAAGGCAATGACCTGCAGGGCTTTGCCAAGCGCCGGGTGATCGAGGCTCCAGCCCTGCGTGGCGATCGTCACTCGCACATCGACGTGGCCATTGGCTGTGAATTTGACGGCGTTGGAGAGCAGGTTCTTGAGAATCTGCTGGAGACGCTTCGGGTCGCTGTCCATGGCGTACGGCAGCCCTTCGGCAAAGTGCACGTGGAACGGCAGGTTCTTGGCCTCGGCCACGTGACGGAAGTTGCGGTCGATGGTTTCGCGCAGCGCGGTAAAGGTGATTTCCTCGACCTCAACGGAGACGGTGCCGGACTCGATTTTCGACAGATCAAGAATATCGTTGATGAGGTGAAGTAAGTCGGAGCCGGAGGAGTTGATGTTGCGGGAAAACTCGACCTGCTTGTCGGAGAGGGCGCCCGACGCGTTCTCTGCGAGCTGCTGGCTGAGGATGAGGATGGAATTGAGGGGTGTCCGCAGCTCGTGAGACATATTTGCCAGGAACTCGGATTTGTATTTCGAGGTCAGCGCCAGCTCGGCGGCTTTTTCTTCGAGCGCGCGGCGGGCTTGCTCGACCTCGGCGTTCTTGCGCTCGACCTCGGCATTCTGATCGGCAAGCAGCTTGGCCTTGTTGCCCAACTCCTCATTGGTCTGCTGCAGCTCACCCTGGCGGGATTGCAGCTCCACCGTGAGCTGCTGCGACTGCGCGAGCAAGCCCTCGGTGCGCACCGTCGCCTCGATGGTATTGAATACCGCACCGATGCTCAGGGCTAGCTGATCAAGAAAGGCGAGATTGATCTCGGTCAAGGGCTGCAGCGTCGCCAGCTCTATCACCGCCTTTGTTTGTCCCTCGAACAGCACCGGCAGTACGATGATGTTCACTTTCTGGGCCGCGCCGAGACTGGAAGTGATGGTGATGAAATCCGGCGACACATCAGTGAGAAGGATGCGCTTCATTTCGATCGCGCACTGGCCGGCGAGGCCCTCACCGAGGCGAAGGGTTTTGGCGAGCGGCTCGCCGCTATGCGCGTAGCTCGAGAGAAGATTTAGCGTGCCATCGACAACACTGGTACTACTACTACTACTACTGCTGCTGCTGAGATGGTAGATGGCGCCCTGGTACGCTTTGACCAGCGGCGCCAGCTCGCTGAGGAGCATCTCGCCCACGGTGTTCAACTCGCGCTGGCCCTGGAGCATGCCAGTGAATTTGGCGATGTTAGACTTGAGCCAGTCCTGCGCGCGGTTGCTCTCGGTTGTGTCACGCAGATTGGAGATCATCGTGTTGATGTTGTCTTTCAACTCGGCCACCTCGCCGCGGGTCTCCGCCTGGATGGAGCGCGTGAGGTCGCCCTTGGTGACAGCGGTTGCGACCTCGGCGATTGCGCGCACCTGGCTGGTAAGGTTGGCGGCGAGCAGGTTGACGTTTCCGGTGAGGTCCTTCCAAGTACCGGCAGCACCTGGCACGTTGGCCTGGCCGCCGAGCCGCCCTTCCACGCCTACCTCGCGCGCAACGTTGGTGACCTGCTCTGCGAAAACCGCGAGCGTGTCCGTCATGTTGTTGAAGGTGTCAGCGAGGGCCGCGACCTCGCCCTTCGCCTGCACGGTGAGGCGCTGGTTCAGGTTGCCGTCGGCCACTGCCGTCACAACTTTCACGATGCCGCGTACCTGCTCGGTGAGGTTGGAGGCCATGAAGTTGACGCTGTCGGTGAGATCCTTCCAAGTGCCGCCCACACCGGCAACCTGCGCCTGGCCGCCGAGCTTGCCCTCGGTGCCGACCTCGCGCGCCACGCGCGTGACCTCGGAAGCGAAGCCGTTAAGCTGATCGACCATAGTATTGATCGTGTTCTTCAGTTCAAGAATTTCACCTTTGACGTCGGCAGTGATCTTGCGATTGAGATCGCCGCGCGCCACGGCGGTGGTGACCTCGGCAATGTCGCGAACTTGCGCTGTGAGATTGGCGCCCATCGTGTTGACCGAATCGGTCAGATCCTTCCACGTCCCCGCCACGCCGGGCACTGCCGCTTGGCCGCCAAGCCTGCCTTCGGTGCCGACCTCGCGCGCCACGCGGGTGACCTCGGATGCGAATGAGCGCAGCTGCTCGACCATCGTGTTGATGGTTTCCTTCAGCTGCAGAATTTCGCCACGCACATCGACGGTGATCTTCTTCGACAGGTCGCCGTTAGCGACCGCGATGGTCACCTCGGCGATATTGCGGACCTGTCCGGTGAGGTTGGAGGCCATCGAGTTGACGTTGTCGGTCAGATCCTTCCACGTCCCCGCAACGCCGGGCACGGCCGCCTGGCCGCCGAGCTTGCCTTCGGTGCCGACCTCGCGCGCCACGCG
>JAWXBO010000164.1:0-3971 GCA_034440175.1 Alphaproteobacteria bacterium | reverse complement strand
CCCACAAGCGTGATCGTGCCGTCTTCCATTACGGGCAGGAACGAATCTTGTTGCGCACGATTGAAGCGGTGAACCTCATCGACAAACAGCAACGTGCCCTTGCCCTGAGAACGCCGCGCCCGCGCCATCTCAAAGACCTTGCGCAGTTCCGCTACGCCCGAAAATATCGCCGACAGCTGCTCGAAGTGAAGCTTGACACCCTGGCTCAGCAGCCGGGCAATCGTCGTCTTTCCCGTCCCCGGCGGCCCCCACAGAATGAGTGAGGTCAAGCGGCCAGCCCCAATCATTCGCCCGATCACACCTTCAGCCCCCAGCAGATGATCCTGGCCAACCACTTCGCTCAACGACTTGGGGCGCAACCGGTCGGCCAACGGGCGTGGCCCTGCACCTTCGTCCAGTCCCGCCGCTGAGAAGAGGTCGCTCAGTTCTCTAGCCTTCGATTGAAAGTCTCAGGATTTGTCCGTTCCGCTTCAGACTGACGTTCCACACGGCAGGTCTCGAACTCAAGACGCTTTGCAACGCATCGACCGACGCAATCTTTCGTTCATTGATCGTCAGAATAATATCGCCCGGCAAAAAGCCCAAGCGCGCCGCAATCGATACGCGGGACAGTTCGATAATCATCACGCCGCTGGTAATGTCCGATCCAATTTCATCGGCAAAGGCCGGCGACATGTTCGCAACCCTTGTGCCATGCAACGGATTGCGCCCGTCGATAACGGTGATATCGCGCGCAATGGTTTCCGGCGCACGCACCAGACGCACCACCGCCGTGCCAAACTGGCCGTTGCGAAGATAGGTCAGGGCCACAGTGCTGCCCACACCCTTTGTCGTCGTGCGGAAGTTCAACGACTGTTGATCGTCAACCGCGAAATCGTCAACCTTTGTGATCACGTCGCCGCTGACGATGCCGGCCTGCGCCGCAGGACTGGCGGGGCTCACCTCATTGACCAGCACGCCCATCGGGCGCTCAAGATCGAGTGAATCCGCAAGGGCAGCCGTCACGGTCTGCGTAGAAAGCCCAAGCCACGGACGCGCTATCGTCTTGCTGCCGCTCATCGCCGTATTGACGATGGTTTTGACCATGTTTGCCGGAATGGCAAAGCCGATGCCAACGCTTCCTCCCGACTGCGAATAAATCGCGGTGTTGATTCCGATCAGCTCGCCACTAACCGTCACCAGCGCGCCGCCAGAATTGCCACGGTTAATGGAGGCATCCGTTTGAATGAAGAACTGATAATCGGAAACACCCGCCCGCGTCCGCGCCAGTGCTGAAATAATGCCCTGCGTCACCGATTGGCCGACACCAAAGGGATTGCCGATCGCCAGCACAATGTCACCCACTTCCGCGTCATCACTGTTGTGAAACGCCAGCGTCGGCAGCGCCTTGCCGGCGGTATTGACGCGCAGCACCGCGACATCGGTTCGCTCATCGGCCAGCAACACCTTGGCCTCAAACTCGCGCCGGTCGGCCATCACAACCACGATTTCGTCCGCGCCCGCAATCACGTGATTGTTGGTCACGATCACCCCGTCTGACCTCACGATGACACCCGAGCCCAACGTACCTTGCGTTTGCTCGCGCCCGCGAAAGAAGCGGCTGAATAAAGGATCGTTCGCGTACGGGTTTTTGACCTTGCGCTTCGAGTAAATGTTGACAACGGCCGGTGCCGTCTTGCGCACGACGGGCGCGAACGACAGCTGCATCTGCGTTGACGATTCAGGAACCAGGCGCGCCGGAGCGGCCGTCGCAGGTCCGGTAAAACTCAAGGTCCAGGTTGCAACCGCAATCAAAATCTTCGTTGATCTACGCATGACAAATCCATCTAACCATTACCCATCCCACCACTACATTGACCACACACCGCTGGCATTTCCACGATAGCCGATGGCCTTGTACGCTGCATCCACCAGCGATTGCCCTCGCTCGTTCAAAAGCAGGCCAAGCCCCATCTGGTTCATCGTATAACCAAAACTCATCCGGCATTCTGGATCAGCAAAGCCGATCGAGCCGCCAGCACCGACATGCCCGAAGGCTCCGTCGGACAGTATGCAGCTGGCGCCGTCCAGTCCGCCCAAGTGCCGGTTGTCCATGGATTTCATGTACCCCAACGAAAAGCGGGACGGAATGACCAGTGTTGCGTCCTGATGCGTCGCCACGGAAACCCTGCTCATGCGGCTCAGCGTGTCTTGTCCGACCAGGCGCACGCCGTTCAGGCTCCCGCCATTGGCAAGCGGCGCATAGAGGCCGGCAAGGCCGCGCGCGTTGGAGATCCCGTTTGCCGCGCCGATTTCCGCCGCATGACCTTCACGTGAATTGGGATCAAACGCCATGAAATCCCGCAGGAAGAAATGCGATGGCGACGCCGTGTCCAACATCGCCTTCTGGAAAAAACGTGTCTGCATGGCTTCAACAGTCGGCGCGGCCGGCAACATCGCTGCCACGCGGTGCTCTTGAGCCTCAGGCAGCCCTATCCAAAACTCCAATCCCAATGGCTTTGCAATCTCATCGGCAAAGAATTTGCCCATGCGCTTTTTCGCGGCGCGATGAACGAGTTCGCCGACGGTCCACGACATGGTCACAGCATGATAGCCGTTGCGCGTGCCCGGCTCCCAGAACGGTGCCTCCCTTGCGACCAAGTCAACCATATACTGATAGTCAAGAAACCCACCTGGCTTTGGCACTTCACGGATGTGCGGCACCCCGGCACTGTGGTCCAAAGTCATGACGACCAGGGCTGCCTCTTTGCCGTTCTGCCCGAACTCCGGCCAGTACTTCGTCACCCGCGCATCAAGATCAAGCTCGCCGCGATCCGCCAGCATGTGCGCACACAGCGCCATGCCGCCTTTGGTCGATGAGAAAATGATCGAGATCGTGTCCTTGTCCCACGCATCGCCGCCCGGCGCCTTCTTGCCGCCCCACAGATCGACAACCTGCTTACCCTCAAGCGTGATGGCGCAACTGGCACCGACTTCCCCGCGAACTTCAAAGTTCGTGGCAAAGGCATCGACAAGTCCAGCGAACTTCGGATCGCAAGCCCCTTCCACGTTTCCAGCTTTGGTCCTGAGCGAAATTTTCTGCATCATCATCGTCCTGATTTAAGGCGGCTAATTCGAAAAAAAAGGGGCGGCCCACAAGCCACCCCAAACTTTTGCTACTTTGCATGTGCAACCTTAGGCGTTGGCGCCGTCGGCCTTGGCCTGGACGGGACCGGAGTCTTTGCCCTTGGCCGTCACGTCGCGATCAACAAATTCGATCACTGCCATCGGAGCGGCATCGCCATGACGAAAGCCCGCTTTCAGCACCCGGATATACCCGCCCATACGCGTCGCGTAGCGGCTGGCCAGCACGTCGAACAATTTGGCGACAGTCGTCGTGTCGTTGCGCAGCTGCGATAAGGCTTGCCTTCGTGCATGCAAATTGGTCTTGCCGCGTTTGCCCAGGGTCACCAGTTGCTCCACAATTGGGCGAAGCTCCTTGGCTTTGGGCAAAGTTGTGGTGATCTGCTCATGCTTGATCAGAGCTGTCGCCATATTGACGAACAGAGCCTTGCGGTGGCTGCTGGTACGGTTGAGCTTTCTGCCCGCTGATCCGTGGCGCATGGTAGTTGTTCCCTAATGTCTCAGTATTGATCTTCGAACTTGCGCGCCAGATCTTCGATGTTTTCAGGCGGCCATCCGGGCACTTCCATACCCAAATGCAAGCCCATCGATGCCAGCACTTCCTTGATCTCGTTCAGCGACTTGCGGCCGAAATTCGGTGTCCGCAGCATTTCCGCTTCGGTCTTCTGGATGAGATCGCCGATGTAAACAATGTTGTCGTTCTTCAGGCAGTTCGCCGAGCGGACCGACAGTTCCAGCTCGTCCACCTTCTTCAAGAGCGCCGGATTGAACGGCAGATCGGTCTTCTGCTCTTCAACTTTCTTCTCGCGCGGCTCTTCGAAGTTGATGAAGATCTGCAATTGATCCTG
>JAWXBO010000163.1:0-2727 GCA_034440175.1 Alphaproteobacteria bacterium | reverse complement strand
TTTTCGGACAGTCGTGCCGAGTTCGTCCGGCGCGACGGTACATTGACCACCGCGATGGACATCATCGTCTCGCCCGAATGCGACGGCGACGTGCGCCGCTTGACGATTTCCAACCATGGTGCGCTGGCGCGGGAAATCGAAGTCACCTCCTATGCCGAGCTGGTATTGGCGCCTGCCTCAACTGATTGGGCTCACCCCGCGTTCTCAAAACTGTTTGTCGAAACCGAGTACGTCGCCGCAAAAGGATTACTGCTGGCAACGCGACGACCCCGTTCGGCGCAGGAGACAGCGATCTGGGCCGCAACCCATGCCGTTGTCGAAGGCGACGGCATGGGCGCCCTGCAAATCGAAACGGATCGAGCGCGCTTTATCGGACGCGGCCGCAGCTTGAGCGATCCCATTGCCATCTCTGATCAACGGCCTTTGTCGAACACGGTTGGTGCCGTACTGGACCCGGTCTTCGCGTCCCGGCGGCGCGTGCGAATCCGCCCTGGCGGTTCGGTGCGCATTGCGTACTGGACGTTCGCCGGGCGTTCACGCGATGAGGTTACCGCGCTTGCCGACCGGCACCGGGAGCCCGATGCCTTTGACCGGGTCACGACGCTTGCGTGGTCGCAAGGTCAGATCGAACGCCATCATATGGGCATCACGTCTGATCAAGCCAATCAGTATCAGCGCCTGGCGAGCCACTTGCTCTATGCAAGCCCGGACTTGCGCGCAAACTCTCTAACGATCGCGCGCGGTGCGCAGCCGCCCAACGCGCTGTGGGCGCTGGGCATTTCGGGCGACCTGCCCATCATTCTGGCGCGCGTGGATCAAGAAGAGGAATTGCCGTTCGTACGCGACCTTCTGCAAGCGCACGAATACTGGCAAAGAAAGCAATTCGACGTCGACCTTGTGATCCTGAATGAGAAGGCAACGTCTTACGTTCAAGAACTTCAGTTTTCACTGGAGTCTCTGGTGCGCATAGGCGAGGCGCGCAGACGCCACACCGGTCCCGCGTTGCGGGGAAATGCAGTCGTTCTGCGCCGCGACCTGATGACGCCCGAAAGCCGCAACGCACTCTTGGCGGTGGCGCGGGTTGATCTGGCAGGCCGGCGTGGCGCTTTGCCCGAGCAACTCGACCGTCTCGCCGGAATGGCACTGAAAAATGCGCCACTGCGCAAGCGCTCTGTGCCGCCGGTCCTGGTGGATCGATCCGTACCATTTGCGAAACCTGATCTGGAATACTTCAACGGTATAGGGGGCTTTGGTGCGAATGGGCGCGAGTACGTTGTCGCCCTCACCGAAGGTTTGAACACACCCGCACCCTGGCTCAACGTCATCGCAAATCCACATTTCGGGTTTCAGGTTTCGGCGGACGGTGGCGGGTACACCTGGAGCGGAAGCAGCCGCGAGAACCAAATGACCGAGTGGTCAAACGATCCCGTCTGCGACCGGACACCCGAAGTCATCTATATTCGCGACGACGACACGGGTGAAATCTGGACGGCCACCCCCTCGCCTATCCGTCGCCCGACGGCCGACTATCTTGTGCGTCACGGACAGGGATACAGCCGCTTCGGGCACAGTACGAACGGCTTGGCCATCTATTTGTTGCTGTACGCGGCCAAAGACGACCCTATCAAGATTTCGCGGCTGACGATCCGCAATACCTCGCGGCGGACAAAGCGCCTTACGATTACGGGTTACATCGAATGGCTGTTGGCACCGCCGCGCGGCCTCACAGCACCTATCGTTGTCACGAGCCTGGATCCTTCGACCGGGGCAGTATTCGCGCGAAATCCGTGGAACGGCGCTTTCGGCACCCAGATCGCATTTGCGGACATGGCGGGCCTGCAAACGTCGTGGACCGGCGACCGCACGGAGGTCCTGGGCCGCAACGGCGCGCTCACCAATCCTGCCGCCCTGCAAACCAAGTCACCGCTATCGGGGCGGGTTGGTGCGGGTCTGGACCCATGTGCTGCTTTGCAACGTTCGATCGAGCTCAAACCTGGTGAATCCATCGAAGTGGTGTTGTTTCTTGGCGCCGCAGACAACACGGACGAAGCGCAAGCTCTTGTTAAAAAGTATCGCACGGCCGATTTGAACAAGACGCTGGACGAAGTGACCGACTTTTGGGACGGTATCCTGAACAAAGTGCAGGTCAAGACGCCAGACCGTAGCATGGACATCATGCTCAATCGCTGGCTTTTGTACCAGACTCTGGTCTGCCGGCTGTGGGCGCGTTCAGCGTTCTATCAATCGGGCGGCGCTTACGGATTTCGCGATCAGCTTCAGGATGGGATGGCCATGGTGTTGACCATGCCCGAGCTGACGCGGAGTCATTTGCTGCGCGCCGCAAGCCGCCAGTTCATTGAGGGCGACGTGCAACATTGGTGGCTCGACCATTCGGGCCAAGGCGTGCGAACCGGATTCTCAGATGATCGCGTTTGGCTGTGTTACACGACGGCGCACTATCTCGCGGCCACAGGCGATCAATCATTGCTCGACGAGCAGGTGGCGTTTCTGCGAGGACCGGCTGTGCCTCCCGGCGAAGCGGACGCGTACTTCGAGCCCGGTGTGACGGAAGAGCGTGCGTCGCTGTTTGAGCATTGCGCGCGCGCACTCGACCTTAGCCTTGCCGTAGGCAGTCACGGCTTGCCGTTGATCGGTACCGGAGATTGGAACGACGGTTTCAGCCGCGTCGGGGCCGGTGGCAAGGGCGAGAGCGTATGGCTCGGCTGG
>JAWXBO010000162.1:0-11075 GCA_034440175.1 Alphaproteobacteria bacterium | reverse complement strand
GAAGGGATTCCATCCGCCTCCGGCGCAAAACCGCTGGGTGGGACGACGAATATCTCGCCAGCCTCATCGCCGCGTGATTTCCTTCACCCGATTCCCCTGTCTGTGGCCAGGGGCTTGGCAATTTGGCATGGCGTCACTAGAACGGCGCCATGTTGCGATTGACGGAACTGAGACTGCCGCTGGGGCATAGTGATGAGGATTTGCGCGTAGCGCTCCTTAAGCGGCTGGGCATGGGTGCGGGGAACCTCGTCGAATATTCGGTTTTTCGCCGGGGCGTCGATGCACGCAAGCCCAAGGCGATCATTCTGACTTATACGCTGGATGTGTCGTTGCCGGATGAGGCGGCGGCGCTTTCGCGCTTTCAGGGTGATCGCAATATTTCTCAGGCGCCGGATATGGATTACCGGTTCGTCACACGGTTGGCCAAGCCACCGATGCTGCGGCCGGTGGTGATCGGTGCGGGTCCATGTGGGTTGTTTGCGGCACTGGTTTTGGCGCAGATGGGTTTTCGACCGCTGGTGCTGGAGCGCGGCAAGGTCGTGCGTGAACGGACAAAGGATACATTCGGGTTCTGGCGGCGGCGGGTGCTCAATCCGGAATCGAACGCGCAATTTGGTGAAGGTGGCGCGGGCACATTCTCCGACGGCAAACTCTATAGCCAGGTCAAAGACCCGCGCTTTCTTGGGCGCAAGGTTTTAACGGAATTCGTGAAGGGCGGGGCGCCGCCGGAGATCCTGTTTGTATCGAAGCCGCACATCGGCACTTTTCGCCTGGTGACGGTGGTCGAGCGCATGCGCGCGACGATTGAGGCCTTGGGTGGAGAGTTTCGTTTTCAAACGCGGGTGGAACGCATCGCTGTGGCCAGGAATGCAAACGGTGAGCGGCGGGTCGAAGGACTGACACTTTCGGATGGATCGTCGCTGGAGGCGGAGCATGTCGTGCTGGCGGTCGGGCACAGTGCGCGCGATACGTTCGCGATGCTGCACGACGAAGGGGTTTATGTCGAAGCCAAACCGTTCTCGATCGGCTTTCGCATCGAACATCCGCAGTCATTGATCGACCGGACGCGGTTCGGGCCGAATGCTGGGAATAAACTGCTGGGCGCTGCCGACTATAAAGTCGTGCATCACTGCGCGAATGGGCGATCAGTCTATAGTTTTTGTATGTGTCCCGGCGGGACGGTGGTTGCAACCGCGTCGGAGCCCGGACGTGTAGTCACCAACGGCATGAGCCAATACTCGCGCAACGAACGTAATGCCAATGCGGGGATTGTTGTTGGGATTACGCCGGCCGATTATCCGGGGCATCCGCTGGCCGGTATTGAATTTCAGCGGCATTGGGAGGAGCGCGCCTTTGCGGCTGGCGGCAGCGACTATTCCGCGCCCGGTCAGCGCGTGGCCGATTTCATCGCCGGTCGCGCGTCGGTAGCGCTCGGCGATGTGGTGCCGTCGTATAAACCGTCGGTGAAGGCGGCGGATTTGTCAGCATGCCTGCCGGACTATGCCATCGCGGCAATCCGCGAAGCACTGCCAGCGTTTGACAAGCAGGTCCGGGGCTTTGCGATGGATGATGCGGTGCTGACCGGGGTTGAGACGCGTACGTCGTCACCGATTTCGATCAAACGCGGCGAGGATTTTCAGAGCATCAATACCCGCGGGCTTTATCCGGCCGGCGAGGGCGCGGGGTATGCCGGGGGAATTCTGTCGGCGGCGATTGACGGCATCAAGGTGGCGGAAGCGGTGGCGAAGGACTGTTAGGCTGCTCGTTCTATTGGAACAACATCGGCGGCGTCAAATCCGCACCAGCGATTACGCAAGGGGTCGTAGAGTTTGCATTCGCGGGCGAGGCGCCAGTGATACGCGGGCGTCCACACGCGCACCAACTTTCCTTCATTGGCATCTGCCACAATACTCTGCGCGGCTTTTAAACGCTGCAGCGGTATGCCAACGTGGATGTGATGGGCTTGGTGTTGCATGATCCGGTGCAGCAGACTGTCCAGCCATTCGGGAAATACGATGTGAACCGTTCCCGCCAAGGCTTGTTCGACGGACGCTGGTTGGCCCGAGGCCACGCTCCAGCGCACGTCCGGCCCCGTATGTTGTACGATCGACAGGAATGAAATGAACGCATTCCATACTAGGAACGGGATTGCAAAACCGAAAATGATCCCGCTGATACCGGACGACAGGAAGGCGCAACCCGCAATGAAGGCCAAGGCATAGACGTAGACTACAAGGAGGTCGAACCAGGTGCGGCGCGTCATCGCCGGGTTCTTCTTCAGGAACGGCAGCCACATGTCTGGCAGCCAGACTTCGATCAAATAGAAGAATGGATGGCCCCACAGACTGCGCATGAAGCGATAGCGGGCCCGCCGCCAAGGGGAAGCGCTTCGATATTGTTCGACCGTCATCGGCGGGAAGGAATTGTCGATGCCCAATTGCGCCGTGAAGCGATGGTGCACCCGGTTGTGGTGATGTTCCCACAGGCAAAACGGATGGAGCGCGGGCAAGAAGGCAATGGTGCCGAAGAACCGGTTGACGCGTTTGTTGCCGCTGAAGCTTTGGTGGCCTGCGTCGTGGCCCGCGATTGCCGAGAGCGCAATCATGGTGCCCGCGCCGAAAGAGAATAGCAGCTTCAACCATATCGCGTCAGCCGCAATGGCACCATAGACCATTGCCGCATAGACGATGAGATCAAGTGTTAAGATTGAAATCGACAACAAAGCAGAACGCTGCGCATAGAGCGCAAGCGACATGCGGTCAATCCGGCTCGTCATCAATGTTTCCAAAAGGCGGGAGTTAATATTTTGTTAAGTGTACCTTTGATCGCCGATGAAAACAAGAAAATTCAGCAACGATGCTGTGACTGAATCGTTGAGATCGAGCGCGGGCTATCTGAATGTCAGTTGAAACGAAATCATATCGGCATCGGCGTCGGTACGTCCCACCAAGTTGCCGCGAACTTCGTTGCCTGGCGTGGTGGCGCGCAAGTCGATCGGCTCTGGCGGAAAGATCAGCCGCGCGTACCCCACTTGCAGCGACGTCCGTTCTGTTAACTTGTGTTCGATACCGAAGGCCAGCCAAGTGCGGTTGGCGTCGGGGATGCGCGGGTCGCGCGTAGCATCCGTCGCTGGGCTTTCGTCGAGGGCGATGCCGGTGCGAAAAGTCCAGTCTGGCGTGGGTTGATATCGCAGGCCAATCGCACCCAGCCAGGTGTCTTTCCAATTGTAGAGTTGCACATTGTCGGGTTGAAGTGGGTTAGCGAACTTTACGCGGAGTTCGCGCAGCTCGCTCCATTGGGTGTAGCCGACTTCGGCGAGTAAGGTCACTTGGGGTGACAACTCAAGTGCGCCGCCGATGGAGGCAATGGCCGGCATGGTCAAGTCCGTGCGGCCGCTTGTATCGACGAAGGCGCCGCTGATACCCGAGAGTGCGGCTCCCATTCCCGAAGCTCCCAAGGAAAAGTCCACCTTGCCTTGCAAATTGTGCTCAAGCCTGGAGCGGTAAGACGCGCCCAGTGAAACTTCGGCGGATGGCTGCCACAGCGCACCCAGGACATAGCCGAAGGCCCAATCGTCTGCGTCAAATTCGACAAAGCCGTCCTGTAATCCGGGCTGTCCGCCGAACGCAAGTCCAATGGTGCCGAAGTCTATGGCGTTCGAGAGCGTGCCCTTGGCGTATTGAACTTGTGCGCCCGCCGACAGGACCAGTTCGCTGTTCACACGGTAGGCCAGCGAGGGTGCGATGTTGACCGTGATCAGCCTGGATTCGACGGCGTAGTAACGCCCGGCCCATTCCTTGTTGTAGCGCGTGCCCAATCCCCAAGGCGCACTGACTGAAATTCCTGCAGTCCAGTCATCGTCGAGACGAAGGCGTATGGCCAGTCCGGGCTCATAGGCGTCCTTGATGAAATCTCCGGGAGTGCTCGAGCCGCCGGTGTTGGTATGGGCGGTTGTCGTGGCGAGAGAAAACACCGCATCGGACGTTGGGTAGATTGCATTCAGGGTGAATTGCGCATCCCATGCGTCCACACCTGAGCTCGATGCAGGATTATAGGCCAGAAATGCGGCGGAACCGGTTTGGGCGCTGGCGCCAGCGAAAGAAGTGGAGGCGGCTTCAAAGCCATACTCGCGCAGCGCAAATCCAGCTGCTCGGGCCTCACTGACCCAAAATGGCACCAAAGCGGCTACAGCGGTCAAGTGTATGGCGTTCGACAAGTATAAGATTCTCGACACACCGCCCCCCAAAAATATCGCCTCGTTAAAGGCTCCCATATTGAGCGGGAGCGTGTCAAGAAATTGACGCAGAAAATACCCTAATAAACCCTAAAATTGACCTGCGTAAGTCTGGTTTTAACAGGTTGCCGGCTAAGGTTGCATCAAATAGAAAGTGCTGAGCGGTGGGACGGGAACACTCGGGTAACACGAATCCGATTTGGAGGCAGAACCGGTTCGATTTGGACCGGATCTTTCTTGTCTTCAAGCACGCAGAAGTCGAACGAGACTTCTCTGCGCGCTCGTTCGCGTCTTCAATCTTTTTTATTCGCCTCTATCTGTTGGCAGCGGTGGTGCTCTATTCGCTGTTCGGCATTCTTGACTCGACAATCAGCGAGCATGATCGCCCGGTCCTGTGGCTGATCCGGTATGGCTTCGCTGTGCCCGTCATGCTGGTGATGTTGGCGCTTTCGTTCTCAAAGAACTATGACAAATTTGTTCAATCCTCGCTTGCGGTCGCTATGATGGCAGGCGGGATTGGGGTCGTGTTCATGACCGCCGTTTTGCCGCCGCCGTTTAATAGTCAGTATTATGCCGGTTTGATCATGGTCGTGATCTATTCAGGAAGTTTGCTGGGCTTACGATTTTCTTATTCGATGTTCATCACCCTGTCTATCGTGGCGAGCTACCAGGCTGTTGCTCTTTTCGTTAATCCAATTTCTGCCGCTGACTATACTTCCAATAATTTCTTTCTTGGAATGGCTACTGGTGTCGGTCTGTTCTGCAGCTACATCATGGAAACCCATATCCGCGGCAATTATGTCGCCCATAAAATCATCGAAGAAAAAAACCAAGCGATGCAAATGCTTCTCGACGAAGCAGAAGCGGCTAGCCGGGCCAAGAGCGAATTTTTGGCGACGATGAGCCACGAGTTGCGCACGCCGCTGAACGCCATTATCGGTTTTTCAGAAATGATCCGGCAGCAATACATGGGCCCCGTTGGCTCGCCCAAATATGTCGAGTATGCGGGCGACATTCACGACAGCGGCCAGCATCTGCTGTCGATCATCAGCGACATTCTGGATTTGGCGAAGGCAGAGTCCGGCAAGCTTGAACTCAGCGAGAGCGAGTTCGACTTTAACGCCGTTATCAAGTCGACGCTGAAAATGTTTCATCAGAAGGCTGGCGAAGATGGAATCCTTCTGGAATTTGCGTCCTCACCAGGTGACCAGTTTGTTCGTGCCGATGCACGTTTGATGCGTCAGGTTGCCTTGAATTTAATATCGAACGCGATGAAGTTTACGCCGGCCGGCGGCAAAGTCTCGATCAATGTTTTTGTCTCAAGTGATTTTGGGGTGACGCTCACCGTTGAAGATACCGGTATCGGGATTGCCGCCGAGAACATCGACCGCGTCTTGCGTCCGTTTGAGCAAGTGGAGAGTTCGCTGGTGCGCAACCATGGTGGAACCGGGTTGGGTCTGCCCTATTCGAAAAAAGTTGTCGAAATCCATGGTGGCACGCTCAAACTTTTGAGCAAGGTCAACCACGGCACGACAGTGCGCGTGTCACTGCCCGCCACCCGCGTCTGCGCCGCCCCAGCCAGCGAAAAGGCCGTGCTTCAAGCGGTGGGTTAGTCAGTACAAAAAAAGAGGAAAAGAATTCACCGCGAAGCCGCGAAGGACGCGAAGTTCCTGTTTTTCTTCGCGTCCTTCGCGGCTTCGCGGTGAATTCTTTTTACTCCTCCTTGCGGACGAAGAGAAGGCGGACGCGGCCGGTGGAGTCGGTTTCGGTCCAGGCACGCTTGCCTTTCATGTTCGCAGTCCAGGCCAGCATTTCCGGTTCGGTGCGATAGTAGAGATGCCAGTCGGTGATGAACTCCATCGGCCACAGATTGCTGAGTTCGGTCTCATTCATATTGCCGACGATCAGCAAGCCGCCCGGTGCCAGGCGCTCGAAGAGCCGTTCAGCCAAAGCGCGGGCGCGCTTGTCGACCAGGTAGTCGATGAGGCCGACGGAATAGATCATGTCCTGGGGACCGAGATCTTCAAGCCATTTGCCACCGCGCAAGACTTCGGTGAACGAGACGTTCAAGGCCCGGACTTTGGCTTGCGGTTTGGCGCTGAGCGTCAGGGGATAGGCTTTGTCGTAAGCATAACCGAGGGCGTTTTCTTCCTGATCGATCAGCGTGAAAACGACGGAGGCATTCGGGGCTTCGGGGTCGGCCAAATGAAGCTGGATTTCGCGAGCCGAGCCGCAGCCCAAGCTTAAGATGTTAACGGGAGAGCCGTTGGCGCGGGCGCGCACGACGTCGCCGATGACTTTGCGCACGACCTGCATGCGGGTTGCAATGCATTCCGAGACGTCCAGGCCGATGCGATGGATGAGCTGGCCGTAAACGTCGGCGCCTTCGCGTTGCCAATCATAGACGTAGTTCATGATTTCGAAGTCACCGGGATAACCGGCTGGTTTGAAGTAACTGCGCCACCAGACCGGACCGTGGTTGAACTCGGGCGTCAGAACAAGTTCGGTGTATTCCTTGACGGCTTCCAGTTGCTTCTTGTCGGACATCACGCCTGCCACCAGAGCATTTCCGGTGCGCCAGAGGCCGCGCCATTGCGGGATGATACGGTCTTCGCACATGGCATAGGCGTCGGCGGCGCTGAGGCCCATCGACTGATTGGGGAATGGTTTTGTGCTGGCGTCGACGATGGCGCGATAGGTGCGCAAGAAATGTAGAATGTCTGCGCAATGGGCCCGATATTCCGGCGAGATCAAGCCGCCAAGCTGGGGCTCGAGGACCGCGAGCTGTTGGGAGATGCGCGCTTGGGCATTGCGGCGCAGCAGCGAGTGGAAGTCGACGATGCCGTCGACGAGGTTCAAGGCGACTTTGGTACCGAAGACGTGGCGCTCGCTGCGAATGACCTTTGCCTGGCTGTCGAAGATGGTGATGCCAGCCTGTTTGACGACAATTGGCACGACTTCGCCGGCCTCGAAGGCGATATCGACGCTTTGGTTGGCGTTGGCACTAATGCCGGTCAGGCTGATGTCGCCCAGGCGGAAGTTCGCCGCTTTCAATGAGACCTTGGGCGGGGCGCCGGAGAAGAGTTCGGCGGCCTCATAGCGTTTGGGCCGAAAAAACATTTGCCGGCCGGTCGAGCCCTTGAGTTCTTCATACGCGAGCATGTTCTGTGGCGTCTCCGCACCTCCACGGGTGCGCGACGACAATGATTTGGTAAGATTACCAAGGTGTAAACAGAAATCGCTATTGTGTTAAATGAAGTATCTCGTAGAGGCCCTCAGGCGACGAGATGAAAGCGGCCGTCGCTCCAAATGAGAGGCTGTTGATCCAGCATTACGACCCAACCCGCTTCCGGTAACGCCTGCTTGGCGGTTGCCAGGTGGACAAGAATGGCTGGCAGCAGCGTTGCCTGAATGGCGGGAT
This sequence comes from Alphaproteobacteria bacterium, assembly GCA_034440175.1. GTDB lineage: Bacteria > Pseudomonadota > Alphaproteobacteria > Micropepsales > Micropepsaceae > SZUA-430. The sequence continues at coordinate 3,420 of JAWXBO010000162.1, read as the reverse complement.
CGCTGGGCAGGTGGACCCAGAAATAGAGGACGCCACGCGGCGTGTCGCTCGAGATCGTCAGGAGCGAACCTTCGTCGTTGGCCCAGTAATAGTCTTTCGAGTCGGGGTCCAAGCCGCGCGCTCTGAAGGAGACCGCGATTATGTCGCCGAGATCGTCGAGCGTCATCCAAAGCGGATGCGAGTCATCGTCCGGCAAGTCCTCGCCGTCCGGCACATCAATTTGGCAGGTGAGGCGGCGGGACGTCACTGGCGATGCGGCGTATCGGATTGGGCTTCTGGAATGAAGGTGCGCATGCGATTGGCGAACGACAGCAGACAGACTTCCTTGGGTGAGAGCGGACCCTTGGTGTAGCTTGATGACGCCATGCCGGCCTGAACGCCTGCGATCAGCGCTGTGTCTTCGGCGTTGACCTGGCGGTTGATGCGCCAGTTGAGATAGCGCGCGGCGTTGAGTTCGCGGCTGACGTGAGGGTGGACGTAGGAAATTTCGCGGATCATGGTCTCGGTTGGCGAGACGGGAATGAACTGCATGAAATCGACTTGGTCGGGATAGATGTCGAAGGCGACGTTCGGCCAGAGTTTGTAGTAGATCCAGAGGCGGCGGCGATCAGCGGGGACGTGCGCCATCGAGGGCAACAGATTTTGGTAATGGCGTTCAGACCAATTGTCCGAGGCGTTCTCACTCAACTCTCCCGACATTTTGTCGACCCATTCGCGGGCTTCGATTTTGTACGTCGAACCGAACAGGCGGGTCAGCCCCGGATGTGCAACCCCGATATGCATGCCGTCGGAGTAATTGTCGGCGATGTTTTTCCAGTTTACCGTGCGCGGACGCAACGTGACGCGGCCGTTGGGCACAAGTGTTTCGAGCGCGTAGGGTTCCAGCTCGTGCGCATAGGGCGCCATCATTTCGGCGATATGAGGAAGGCCTTTCTCGAAACGGACAAAGATAAAGCCCTGGAAGATTTCCTGCTCGACCGGGTGGAGGCCGTGCGTAGCCTTGTCGAGATCTTCAAAGCCTTGCCATTTCGGCACGCCAGCCAGGCGTCCGTCGAGGCCGTAGCTCCAGGCGTGATAGGGGCACACCAGCCTGTGGCCGCACGAGCCGCGCGCCTGGGGTGCGATCCTGGCGGCGCGATGGCGGCAGACATTGTGGAAGCTGCGAAGTGTCCCCGTTTCATCGCGCAGTGTGACGACCCGCTCGCCCAGCACATCCAGGGTGACATAGTCGCCGGCGTTTGGCGCGTCGGAGACGTGACCCATAATGTGCCAGGCCTGGCGAAAGATCTTCTGGCGCTCCAGCTCGAAGAACTGCGGGTCGCTATAGATCCAGGCGGGGAGGCTGGTGGCGGTCAAATTCAGGGCCTGCGTGACAGTTGCTTCACGGCTTCGTTGATCAGGAACATGGTGTCGGTGGCGATGACGCTGGCAGTGCCCCTTGTGCCGGGCGGCGAGACGTAAGGGCGAAGGGACCCCACGCTCATCATGGTGTTGGGAGCGGCGGTGCGGGCGCCGACGATCACTATGCACTTGCCGGTATAGTTTGCGCCTTCACAAACTTGCCATTCGCCGAAGCCAGAGACGGTCACGCTGCCGGCTTGAGCCGGCCAGCCCAGCGCTGTTACATTCGGGATGGCGCTTGAGACGACGCGCGCGACGCCAGCGAAATTGGCATTGGCGAAAAGTGTCGCGACAGCGGGCTCGCTTACAGGGGCCTGAACGATTAAGCCGAATTGCGGTGTGTAGGAGTTGAGGATCGTTTCGAACTCGGCTTTGGCTTCTTCGAATTTTGGCTCTTCGGTCATGCAGCCCACATCATGCAAGCGGCCTGGTATCGCGTGAACTTCTTCGCGTATCTTGAAGCGCGTGCCGGTGACGGTGGTGCCCTTGGTTGTAAACGCGATCGTCACATATTGAACTTTGCGGCCGTCTTTTTCGCGGTTGCCGATATCTTCGACGACAACGTCCTCTCCGCCTTGCGCCTTGTATCCTGCCTCCCAAAACTCCTTCGTCATTTCCGCTGTGACGCCGTCGTCGACTTCGGCCTGCGTCTTGGATTTTGTCAGGGGAGTTTCGCTGATGATGAACAAGCAAATACCAAACAGACCGGTGGCGCTCGTTTTGATCATCACAAGTCCAAGCCTTTGATCGGTGTCGGGCTTAGCGGCTCTCCAGCCTTCGGGGACGGCAACGGTGAAGCGGCCCTGTGGGTCGGTGTAGCTGGTGCCGGCCTGGGCGGAGGCGGTGAGTGCCACCAACGATAAAACGGATGCGATGACGAACCGGAACATCAAGCAGACCTTTCGTGCAAGGGGTAATTCGCTGAAAGAATGACTAGCATGGCGTCGAGTTGATTGGGCCAGGATTCGCCACACGCGGCTGTTGAAAATTTGGTGTGGGTTCAATCGATAGGTGGCGCTTTCCGCCCCACCTGCCCTTGTGCGGCGCAGGCAAAAGCGCCATGACTTAGGCCCATGATCACCGGACCTGCCTCGCACAGTTTTGTTTCTCAACGCTTGCGCCTGCGTTACGCCGACTGGGGCAACGCCAGCGCGCCGCCGCTGATTCTTTTGCATGGCGGGCGTGATCATTCGCGCAGTTGGGACTGGGCGGCACAGGAACTCTGCCGCGATTGGCACGTGATTGCGCCTGACCTGCGCGGGCATGGCGATAGCGACTGGTCGCCGTCGGGTGACTACGGAATGCTGGCGACGCTCTATGATCTGGCGCAGCTGATCCATCAGCTCGGGCTGGCGCCGGTGACGATTGTTGCTCATTCCTATGGCGGTAACATTGCGCTGCGCTATGCCGGTGTTTATCCGGCGAACGTGCGCAAGCTGGTCGCCATCGAAGGACTGGGACCTTCGCCCAAGATGCTGAGCGAGCGGATGGCCAAGCCGATTACCGGCCGTTTGAAGGATTGGATTGAAAGCAAGCGGGCAGTGGCCGGGCGCACGCCGCGGCGCTATGCCAATCTGGAAGATGCCTATAAGCGGATGAAGGAAGAGAACAATCACTTGTCGGACGAACAAGCCCGGCACCTGACCATCCACGGCATCAGCCAGAACGAGGATGGAAGCTATAGCTGGAAGTTCGACCCCTATATGCGGGTGTTTCCGCCTTACGATCTGGCGCAGTCTGACGCCGAAGCGCTGTGGGCCGCCATCACCTGTCCGACGCTTTTGATGTACGGCGAAGACAGCTGGGCTTCGAACCCCGAGAAGGACGGGCGCGCGAAGCACTTCAACGCCGCGCGCGTGGTCTCATTCAAGGGCGCCGGGCACTGGGTGCATCACGATCAGTTCAAAGCGTTCATGGCCGAGTTGCGCGCGTTTCTGTGAGTGGTGGTTACCGTGTTTTCATGGAACAATTCATACCCGGCCACGTTTCCATATGTTGGTTCAGAGAGGTGATTCATGT
>JAWXBO010000161.1:0-22322 GCA_034440175.1 Alphaproteobacteria bacterium | reverse complement strand
TTCCGGAAAACTGGGCCACCTTCCGCGACACCGTCACCGATAATTTCCGCGTCATCTCGCCAAAGGATTTTCGGGTTATGGCGTGAACTGGGTATAGTATCATTCCAACATGACCGGCACCGCACCGCACCGCACATTCTTCTCGTTGACGATCACCGCGATATTCGCGACGCGTTGAGCCGCTATTTGCAAGAGAACGGGCTGAAGGTCACGCTCGCCGAGTCTGCCGCCTCTGCCAGGCGCGTCCTCAGCCAACGTGAAATCGACTTGATTATTCTCGACATCATGATGCCCGGCGAAGACGGCCTCAGTCTTTGCCGCAGCGTCAGGGAGCATCGCAAAACGCCCGTCATACTCTTGAGCGCCCGTGCCGAGGAACTCGACAAGATCGTAGGGCTCGAAGTCGGCGCCGATGATTACGTGACCAAACCGTTTAGCCCACGCGAACTCCTCGCACGTATCCACGCGGTACTGCGGCGCACGAATGAACTTCCCCCCAGTCAGCGCTCTCGCACAGGTGGGCGTGTGCGCTTCGGCGCCTGGATCCTGCACGGACCCGAACGCCAAGTGGTCGATCGCGACGGAGTTGTGGTCTCACTCAGCACAACGGAACACGCGTTGCTTGCGACATTCCTCGAACACCCCAACATCGTGCTAACCCGAGACCAACTATTGGAAAAAGTGAAAGGACGCGGCGCAGACGAAGTCTTCGACCGCAGCATCGACACCCAGATCAGCCGCCCGAGGCGCAAACTCGAAGATGATCCGCGCAACCCCAAACTCATCAAGACATCCTGGGGCGCGGGATACCTCTTTGCCGCCACGGTTGAGCCACTTTGAGCTGGCTGTCCCCTCGCACCGTTCGCGGCTGGTTTGTACTTATAGTTCTGGGCGCCCTGCTGTTATCGCAGATTGTCTCGCTGGGGTTGCTCGCCAGTCAGCAAACATTTCTGCGCTCGGCATTGCACGAGGCCGAAGCTCTCAGCCGCACGGCTGGTATCGTCTCCCTGGCGAAAGGCGCCGATGAGAAAACGCGCGAGACCATTCAACTCACGGCCAGCAGCCCAACCTTTCTCGTGCAGTTCGATCGAGAACCGCTGGTCGCGTCCAAAGACCGGAACCCGGCGCTCAGTGCGGCTCTGGCGGTTCGCCTCGAGACAAGACCTGAAAAAATCCGCGTCGCCTGGGATGCGGCAACCGGACTCCTGGTGACAACGGTCGTGCGTCACGCCGATGACATCCGCACGGTCATCATCACCCGCTCTGGAAAGCATGTCACCGGCATTCCAAGGCTACGTGACCTGCCGCCGGAGCCGCCGCTTCCACCAGAACCGCCCGCGCTGCCGCCGTTCACCGAAACTGAAACGATTTCACCGGTGTCCAATCGCCTTGATATCTCCATCGAAATGGAGCCCGCCCTCTGGCTAAACGTCACTGCCGTTCCGCCAACAGCGCCTTCGATGATGTTACCGCTGATCCTGGCCGGCGCCTTGGCAGCGCTTCTCGTTGCGATTGCAGCAATTTGGGCCGCAGGCCGGATCGCTCGCCCGATCGCAGGACTAACCATTGCCGCCGAAAAACTCGGCCGCGGCGACGCGCTTGTTCTGGCCCCTGTCGAGGGCCCGCAAGACGTCAGAGCGGCCGCCACCGCCTTCAACACCATGGCTACCCGCCTGCGCCGCCTAATCGAGGATCAACGCGCGCTCCTCAACGCCGTCAGTCACGACCTCAGAACGCCCATCGCATCTTTGCGCATCCGCACCGAACTGGTCAAAGATCCGGAACTTCAAAGCCGGATGCTGGCCTCGCTGGAAGAAATGCAACTCCTTACCGAAGCAACGCTCGCGGCCGCGCGCGGCGGTGAGTCCGGCGAACCCTCTCGCGCGGTGGACTTACCGTCCCTGATCGAAGCGGTTTGTGACGACCTGGCGGACACCGGACATCCGGTTTCGTTCACCGCACTTGCGCCCGCCCGGGTCGAAGGACGGGCCAGCGAACTTAGACGCGCCCTACGCAACCTGATCGAGAACGCCGTGCGCTATGGCAAGAGCGCGATGGTTTCAATGATTGTCGATGGCAAGTCCGCTGAAATTCATGTCGATGACGGAGGTCCCGGCATTCCCGAACACGCGTTGACACATGTCATGAAGCCCTTCGTCCGGCTCGAAGAGTCCCGCAGCACTGAAACGGGCGGCCATGGCTTGGGACTTACGATTAGCCGCGCCATTGTTGAGCGCCATTCGGGCGAACTCACCCTCACAAATCGTCAATCGGGCGGACTGCGCGCAACCATGCACTTGCCTCTTGCCTAGATTCCGTGAGCATGGGCACGATGGGGTATTAATCAAAGGACGTATCAATGGTTGCAAAGCTCATCAGCGGAAAACGCGAACTCTCGCTCACCAACCTCGCCGACCGGGTCGAGCGCGCGGCGGCAGCCTTGGCGTCAATCGGGGTTGGACGCGGCGATGGCGTGGGCATTATGCTCCGCAACGACTTCGCGTTCTTTGAAGCCGCTATGGCTGCGGGCCAACTTGGCGCCTATTCGGTGCCGGTCAATTGGCATTTCACAGTCGAGGAAGCTGCCCACATCATCACAGACTCCGGCGTCAAAGTTGTTGTGGTCCACGCGGATTTAATCGAAACGGCTCGAAATGCAGCACCGCCGGGCGTGAAGATTTTTGCAGTTGCCACGCCACTTGAAATTGCCGCTGCCTATCAGATTTCAGCGCACGACAGCGTGGTGCCGGCCAGCGCACAAGATTGGGAGGCCTGGATCGAGAGTTTCCCCCGTCGCGCCCCCACAGCGCTCGATCCGCCAGGCGCCATCATTTACACTTCTGGCACGACGGGCCGCCCCAAGGGCGTGCGCCGAAACCCGCCAACGCCGGCGCAAGCACTCGCATCGACAAAGCAGCTCGCCCGCGCCTTCGGATTGGAGGGGGTGCTGCTGCACCAGCGGCCCGAGCGCATCGTCACAGTCGTCACCGGACCAATGTATCATTCGGCGCCAAACGCCTATGGAAGCGTCTGTATCCGCGCCGGCGCCGATGTCATTTTGCAACCGCGCTTCGAGCCTGAAGAGCTTCTTCAACTCATCCAGCACTATCGCGTCACGCACCTTCACATGGTGCCCACGATGTTTGTACGCCTTTTGAAGCTTCCAGCAGACGTTCGCAAAAAATACGACCTTTCCTCACTCAAATTCGTTGTACACGCCGCAGCTCCTTGCCCGATCGACATCAAGCGTCAGATGATTGAATGGTGGGGCCCGGTGATCAACGAATACTATGGTGCCACCGAAACCGGCGCTGTCGTCTTCTGCACGTCCCAGGAATGGCTCGCCCATCCCGGAACCGTGGGCCGGCCTCAACCCGACACCACACTCGTGATCACGGACGACGCGGGCAACGAAGTGCCCGTTGGCGAACCCGGCGACGTCTACGCGCGCATGACCACCGGCAGCGATTTCACCTATCATGGCGACGACGAAAAGCGGCGAAAAGCCGAACGCAACGGTCTCATCTCTGTCGGCGACATCGGTTACGTCGATAAAGACGGATTTCTATTCCTGTGCGACCGACGCAACAACATGGTGATCTCGGGCGGCGTCAACATTTATCCGGCCGAAATCGAAGCGGAAATCCTGAAAATTCCAGGTGTTGCCGACTGCGCCGTCTTCGGCATCCCTGATCCAGAGTTTGGCGAGGCGCTATGCGCGATTATCCAACCCCAGTTGGGAATTTCATTGTCTGCAAATGAGATCAAAGAACATCTTCGCGCGCACGTGGCGCGGTACAAAGTGCCGAAAGCCGTTGAATTTCAGAATGAGCTGCCCCGCGAGGATTCCGGAAAAATCTTCAAACGAAAACTTCGCGACCCATACTGGGAGAAGGCAGGGCGAAGGATTTAAGACCTTCGCCCTTTAAACCGTGCTTGATTGAGATGATTCAGGCTTTGGCGCTCGCACGGTCCTTCATGCGCCCGTACATGTCCGCAATCGTCTTGGCCTCGGCGTTGAGCGGTTGGCCGACTTGCTTTCCGAAATCCAGGAACGCGAACAGGTGGATGTCCGCATAGGTGAACCGGTCGCCACAAATATACTGGCGGCCTGTGACCATCTTGTCGAGCCATATAAGCCGGTCTTGAGCGATCCGCTTCAATCCGTCGGCTGCTTCCGGTGCAGTTGGAATGCGATCCTTGAATAAAGGCAGACCCTGGCTGTACCTGAACCCATTCGCCAACGGCTCAACGATGTTGAGGTCTATGCGTCGCGTCCACATCCGCGTCTCGGCCTTCTCTTTGGCGTTCGTGCCAAACAGTGCAGGTTTTGGATGCGTGTCCTCAATATACTCGCAAATTGCTGTGATTTCGCTGATCGTCGTTCCATCGTCGAGCTCAAGACAAGGCATCTGGCCCGCCGTATTTTTTTGCATATACGGGCCCTGTCGGTTCTCCGCCTTCATCAGATCCACTTCAACAAGCGGTACGGTCAGCCCCTTTTCCGACAGGAACATGCGAACTGCGCGCGGGTTTGGACCCATAGAGTTATAAAATTTCATCAAAGACCTCCTCTCGTCAAAATATGTGGACGCAGTGTTGCCCATCGGGGGCCGCCTCTGTCAATCGCAACTATTGAGAAAGAATTGCTCGTGCACAGTGGCCACCCATGCAAACCCGAGCGTTCGCCCTCATCGCCGCCCTATCCGTGGTGCTGACAGCCCAGCAAGACGCCCCCCTGCGTGGGCCAGGCAAGTTCACAGCGGCCGCGTCGGGCGCCCTGTCAGGCAAAGTGTCAGGTGACGCCTCGGTGACGAATTTCAAAAATGGCAGGCGCGAGCTCTATTTTCTGCTGAACTCCGATCAAATGATGTCAGCAAACATGATGGTCAGTGCAACCATCAAGCTTCCCGCAACGGCTGGAAATTATCGCCTGACGCCGGCCGCCGCCAACGCGTTGATTCAATGGGACAACCTGACCGCACGGACTCGCCACTCAGCCCTTGCTGCCGGCTCGATCAGTTTCAAGGGCAAGGATACGCTAAGCGGAACGTTTTCCATGTCGGCCAAAGCGGGCGCCGAAACCTTGACACTGACCGGTGAATTCCAGAATGCGCCTTCAATTTCCGGCGTCGATTAGCGCAAGCGATACTCACTCTCAGAATGTAGATTGACTCGACCCGTTGCCACCATGTGCTGCAGATGGGCGAGCACCGACATTGCCGCCGCCGGGTGCAGCCTCTTGTCGACTTCCGAGTAAATGACTGAAACGAACTCGAGTATGCGCGTCATACCCCGCCGCAAACATTCTTCGATCTGCCGCTCACGCGCATGCCGGTGCTCAATCAATTGCCGGACAAAGCGCTGTGGTTGAACAATAGGATTGCCATGTGTTGGGTAATAGAAAAGGTCATCGCGCACTATCAGCTTTTCGAGGCTCGCCAGATATTGAGCCATGTCGCCATCCGGAGGCCCAATCACCGTCGTCGACCAACCCATTACATGGTCGCCACAGAAGAAGGCTTTCTCTTCGCGAAGCCCAAAACAAATATGATTTGACGTGTGCCCCGGTGTGAATACTGCGTCCACCGTCCAACCATCGCCTTTGATTTCGTCGCCGTCACGCACCAGAACGTCGGGACAAAATGCCATGTCCCCCCCCTCCTCAACGCTGACGCCCTCCAGTTTCTTGCCGCTGCCGTGTGGCCCGAAACCGTAGGTTTTTGCACCTGTGGCCGCTTTCAGCGGCGCAGCCGCAGGCGAGTGATCGTTATGTGTATGCGTGATCAAAATATGCGTGACCGACTCACCTGCGACAGCAAGCTTCAACGCTTCGACATGCTCGTCGATGAGGGGGCCAGGATCGACAATCGCGACGTGACCGCGCCCGATAATGTAAGTGCCCGTCCCATGAAACGTAAACGCGTTCGGGTTGCGTGCAAGCACCCGGCGGATCAACGGCGTAATTTCAACAGTCGTGGCGTAGACCGCATCGTAGGTCTTATCCGTCGCCAGCGCCGGAAGCGTTATGCCCAGATCAACTGCCCTAAGTGCGCTCAAGCCTGGTTCGCCGCCTTCAGTCTTTCCATGAACGCACGAATTCGTTCTGCATTCTTGCCAACGTCTGACTTACCGACGCGCGACATGGAACGGATATCCAGACGCGACCCGGCGCCTGCCGCCACAACACGAATGACAATATCGTCCTTAAAACCCCACCACGCCGTAGTGTCCGTCGCTTCAATCCGCCCTTGTTCAGGTGACACAGCACCGATCTCCCAGCCCATATCTTTTGCCACTTTCAACGCTTTCTCGAAAAGCACTGCCGGTGCCAGATCGCTCGTCAGCGGTTGAATATCGGCGTATCCCTTTTGCTGCAACGCAGGATCGGTTGTGTAATCCACCCCATTGGGTGCATCGGCACGTATCGGGGCAATCGCCACAAACACAGGCGGGTTGGCCGTATCCGTCGTGACGTCATGAATGAACGGCAAACTGTCGGCTTTCAACTTCATGCTGATGGGAAAGTAAGCAGCACCCGCCGCAATGACCAACGCCAGCACAACAGAACCTAAGCCCATCGCCGACCGGCCAACCAACGCGAGCACAAGCCAAATCACGGCCAATGCACCCGCAGCGCCGGCGGCATAAGTACCCCCGCGCATGAGTTCGAATGCATGTGGCAGGTCGACCCCGGCATGCCGGTACGCCGGCGCCGCACTCGCCACAAAGACTGCCGCCAAAACAGCCGCAACAAGCGCCAGGCGCCCGATCAACCCACTCATAGAAGTCTCCCCATGGCCTGAAGTCAGGCGGTCGGCAGTTTGTAGGTCTTGAACTGTTCGCGCAAGGTCACTTTCTGTATCTTGCCGGTCGCCGTCAGCGGTATTTCGGTCACAAATGCGACGTCGTCAGGTGTCCACCACTTGGCAATCTTGCCTTCAAGATATTTGAGGACCTGCTCCTTTGTGACGTTTTCGTTGGGTTTGCGGACGATGATCAGCAGCGGCCGCTCGTCCCATTTTGGGTGATGAATGCCAATAACTGCCGCCTGTGATACCCCGGGGCAGCCCACGGCGATATTCTCGACATCTATCGACGAAATCCATTCGCCCCCCGACTTGATCACATCCTTGGCGCGATCGGTAATTTGCATAAAGCCAAATCCGTCCAAAGTAGCAATATCGCCCGTATCGAACCAGCCGTCTGTGTCCAAAATCGAGTCCGAACCGTGACGCCCGCCTTCGCCTTTGAAATACGAGCGCGACACGGCGGGTCCGCGTACCAAAAGGTGTCCGAACTTCACACCGTCATGCGGCAAATCTTTCCCGTCATCGTCCGTAATTTTCATTTCGACGGTAAACATGGGCCGCCCCTGTTTGGACTTGATCTTCAATTGTTCGGACCACGGCAAATTTTCCATGCCTGACTTGAACGAACCAATTGTCCCCACCGGCGACATCTCGGTCATGCCCCATGCGTGCATGACTTCAACTTCGTACTTCTTCTCAAACGTTTCGATCATCGATGGCGGACAGGCTGATCCACCGATCATCACTTTGCGCAAGTAGGGAAGTTTCAGGCTATTTGCCTCCATATGCGCCAACAGCATTTGCCAAACCGTAGGCACGGCGGCGCTGATGGTGACCTTCTCGCTATCCAGAAGTTCGTACACCGACGGGCCATCAAGCTTGGCTCCCGGCATCACCATTTTCGTGCCGTTCATCGGGCACGCAAATGTTGTTGCCCACGCATTGGCATGAAACATGGGAACCACCGGTAGCAACGTGTCGGTAGACTTGGCGCCAACGCAATCAGACGTGTTCACCGCCAATGCGTGCAACACGTTCGAACGATGCGAATACAATACACCTTTGGGATTCCCCGTTGTTCCCGATGTATAGCAAAGGCCGGCCGCCGTATTCTCGTCGAACTTTACCCACCGGAAATCGTCATCGACATCAGACACCAGGTCCTCGAAGGCGACGGCATTGCGTAACGTGGTTTGCGGCATATGTGCGTTGTCAGTCAAAATAACAAACGCCTCGACGCAATCGATCTGCTTGGCAATTTTCTCCAACAGCGGCACGAACGTCAGATCGACAAAGATCATCCTGTCTTCAGCGTGATTGACGATATAGGTGATCTGCTCCGGAAAAAGCCGCGGATTGATCGTATGACACACGGCCCCAATCCCCATGATCCCATACCAGGCCTCAAGATGCCGGCCGGAGTTCCAGGCCAGCGTCCCGATGCGGTCCCCCAGCTTGATCCCGCGCCGCGTCAACGCCTTGGCGACACGTCGCGCACGCGAATGAATTTGTCCGTAATTGCTCCGCAGAATTGGACCCTCTACAGAGCGCGTGACAACTTCACGCTCTCCATGAAAGCGTGCGGCGTGGTCCAGAATTTGTGGCACAACAAGGGGCCAGTCCTGCATAGAGCCAAGCATGTCTATCCTCCAAGATATCTGGACCGACCATATGGGTATCTGTCAGGCCCGACAATACGAACCCTTTGATAAGGCCGGTTCAACATGTGGAATTGAACCGGGGGTGACCTTCCGCTTTCGAATGGCCAAGCCTGCACCTGTCCGTTGCGGAACCGTCAATATGCCCTTGACCAACCCCAGTCACGCGACGTCGAATCCCTCATCCACTCCTACACGAACCTGGCAAGGCACCAGGAAGTCGGCCCCCACATCCTCGAACGCGGCAAGGGAATCTATATCTACGACAGCCACGGAAAAGACTTCATCGACGGGCTCGCAGGGCTTCGGTGCGTAAGCCTTGCATACAGCGAGGAACGCCTGGTCGAGGCCGCCGCACGCCAAATGCGCGAACTTCCATTTTCCCACATCTTTGCCGGCCGCAGTCATGAACCCGCCCCTAGAACTGGCTGAGCGTCTCAAGGAAGTCGCCGTTGAAACTCTGAAAATGTATGAAGAGCGCAACACTCTGGCGCATGTACGGCGCGTTTCTTCAACATTCTTGAAGCGGCTTCACGCCTTGCGTGAGCATCCGCTCGTAGGCGAAGCAACAGGCATAGGCTTGTTGGGCGGCATTGAACTCGTGGCGGACAAGACCACAAAGCTGAACTTTCCGCCCGCAAAGGCTGTTGGGCAGACATGCGCGAATTTCGCTCAAGACGAAGGCCTGTTGGTCCGCGCGCTGTTGTCCGATCGCGTCGCCTTCTGCCCGCCGCTGATCATCACCGAGGCCGAAATCGATGAAATGTTCGATCGCTTCGTTCGCGCGCTCGACAAAACCGAAGCATGGGTGCGCCGGGAAGAGTTGAGAGCGCCGTAGCTTTGCTAGCACCCGGAAACATAACTGAGTGACGCGGAGAACGCGTCAATAATTTCACACGAAGCCACGAAGGCTTCACGAGGCTGGCGCAAAATCGACGGATGGTCTGTGTATACACAAACGCATGCATACGTGCATATAAGGGAAAAAGACCGTTATATTTCAATCTGTTAAGCCCTAAAAAACCACCTGAGAAATCTACATGTATGCATGCAGTCGTTGTAAGCCGAGGCTGAGGCGCGGGGTGCGCGCGCCGTCAGATTTCGCGCACATTCTCACCCGTCCCCCACTTGCCGGGCAGGGTTGCCCGATCTATTCAAACTTCAAGTCGCAGCTGACCATCGCCCTATTTTAGAGCGATGCCAGAAGCATGGAACATATACAGAACTATTTTGCCGCGTCAACCTGAATTTTCAAACCGTGCGCGAACGCAGCGTCAGCGTCTGTATCTGCCAAATGTGAGGCCGGGTATTAAAGAGGAAAGAATTTCACCGCGAAGCCGCGAAGGAAGCAAAGAAGAAAGTGGTGGGCGCGCCGCGCCGAACAACTTATCACCCGGCTCGCTGCGCCCGCTTTGTAATTTACGTTGCGTCCTTCGCGGCTTCGCTGTGAAATTCCTTACTTCTTGCCAACCTCGAATCGGACAAGTCTGCATCAGCAATCCTTGATAGTGGGTGCTAGGCAAACGCCTTGAGAAAAAACGCGACTGAGTTTTTCACCGAACGCTCAATCTCGCTATCGGGAATTTCCACCAGCAAGCCGCACAATTGATGGAGGTGAAATGGCGCCTTCACAATCGACATAAACAACATCGCAGCTGCAATGGGATCGTCGACCGCAAGTTTTTTTTCCCGATGCGCCTGTTTGAGATACTCGGCGAGTTTCGCGATGTGACGCTGGGGACCGTTCTCGAAGAATATCCGGCCCACGTCCGGCACCCGCTCAGCCTCGCGGAAGATGACGCGCTGCATGGCGACGGCGCGCGGTGACGTGATCATGCGCAGGAATACGCGGCCGTACTCCGTCAGCACGACACGTGGATCATGTCCCTGCCCATGCTCCGGCAGCGCCACACCGCCCATGCTGTTGCAATGAGCCAACAGAATTGCGGCGAACAATTCCGTCTTGCTCGCGAAATAACTGTAGACAGTGCGCTTTGAGACATCAGCCTTGGCGGCAATGGCGTCCATGCTCACCGGTTCATAGCCGTGCTCAAGAAACAACTCCGCTGCCGCGAAAAGAACAGCGTTGCGCTTGGGATTGTCGGCGTCCAGCGCCTCCGCGAGCGCAGGACCCGAACGGACTTTGGCTTGACTCTTTTTCATCGGCCTCTACACTACACTGTGTAGTTTACCGGGAAGTTGCCGCGCTGTCAAAGCGCGTGTACCACCGTTGGGGTGTTCAAGGGGGAAGAACGTGGGGAACACAACCGCAGCACAGATGAACTCCACCGACCGTGTGGCTTGGGTCATTGCCAGGATCATTGTCTTTTTCCGCTGGCCGATCGTGCTCGCCGGCATCGCCTCGGTACTCGCAGCCGGTTACGGCGGCCAGTTCCTGGGCTTCTCCAACAACTACCGGTACTTCTTCTCGGACGACAATCCTCAGTACAAAGCCTTTACCGAGATTCAAAATGTTTACTCCAAACGCGACAGTCTGATTTTCGTCATTCGCCCCCATGACGGAAACGTATTCACCCAGAAAACATTGGGTGCTGTTCGTTGGTTGTCGGACGAAAGCTGGAAACTTCCCTTCGTAATACGCGCGGACTCGATTGCAAATTATCAACACACGGAAGCCACCGCCGACGACCTCACTGTCGCCGATTTAGTCAAGGATGCGTCGATCCTCGACCAAGCGGGCCTTGATCGTGTAAGAAACATCGCCGTCAACGAACCGTTGCTCAAGAACCGGATCATCGCGCCGGATGGTCATGCCACCGGCGTTGCCATGACAATGGTATTGCCCGACAAGAGCCCGGTCGAGGCGTCCGTTGCGATGAAGGCGGCTCGCGGCCTGCTCGCACAATTCCAAACGCGATATCCGGAAATCGAAATCAGACTGTCAGGGTCCGTCGCCCTCTCGAACGCCTTTGGCGAAGCCACTCAGGCCGACATCACCACCTTGGTGCCGCTGATGTACTTGGTGGTGGCGCTCACGTCATTGGTACTCTTGCGTTCGTTCAGCGCCATGGCCTGCGTCATGATCGTGCTGACGATGGCCACCGTCGCCGCCATGGGCTTGGCCGGCTGGCTTCACATGACACTCACCCCACCCTCAGCCCTTGCTCCTGTGATCATACTAACGCTGGCGATCGCAGAGAGCGTGCATGTCATTCACAATTTCCTTCACGAAATGCGGCTTGGCCGCACTCAGTTTGAAGCCGTGATCGAGTCCACACGCGTTAATTTCGGCGCCATCACGCTCACCAGTGTGACCAATGCGATCGGATTTCTATCGCTCAATGCAGCAGACGCACCCCCTTTCCGCGATCTCGGCAATATCGTTACGCTGGGCGTTCTGACAACCTGGGTCTATGCGCTGATATTCTTACCAGCTCTTCTGTCGATCCTACCCATACGTACGCGGGTCAACATCGTTGGTGACGAAGGCGGAGGCTTCATGCGCTTCCTCGCCAACTTTGTTATCATTCTTCGCATTCCTCTGGCGGTGGTGCTAACCAGCGTGACGGTTTACCTCGGCCTTCAAATCCCAAAAATCGAACTCAACGACCAATTTGTGAATTGGTTTGACCGTTCCGTCGAATTCCGTCGCGACACCGACTTTATGCTCGAACACCTCACCGGCATCTACACCATCGACTATTCGATCAAGTCGGGAGAAGCCAACGGTGTGACCGAACCGGCATTCCTTCAAAAGGTGGAGGACTTCGCCAACTGGGCCCGCACGCAAACGAATGTTTTGCACGTGGTTTCGATCACCGACATTATGAAGCGGTTGAACAAAAACCTGAACGCGGACGATCCCGCGTTCTATCGCCTGCCCCATGACCGCCAGCTCGGGGCGCAATATCTCCTGCTCTACGAAATGTCGTTGCCACTGGGCCTGGATCTCAACGACCAGATAAACGTCGACAAGTCGGCGACGCGCGTGACAATTACATTGAAGGGCGTCGTCTCGGCCGTAGACACGCGGGCCTTCAAGGCAAGTGCCGATGCGTGGATTGCGGCGAATATTCCCACCAGCAAGGGTACAGAAGGTGCCAGCCCTGCCGTCATGTTTTCCTTCATCGCCCAGCGAAATATCGACGCAAACCTGTTCGGAACGGGCTGGGCGATGCTGGCTATCTCAATCTGCCTCATCGTTCCTTTCCGTTCTGTCCGGCTGGGTCTGATCAGTCTCATCCCAAACTTTGTTCCCATCATCATGACCTTCGGCGTTTGGTACTTTCTGGTTGGCAGATTGGGGATGGCGTCGTCCGTCGTTACGGCGACCAGCCTGGGAATCGTGGTTGATTCAACGATACATATTCTGTCGAAGTATATTCGGGGCCGGCGCGAGTTGGGGTACACACCCGAAGATGCCGTGCGATACGCGTTCTCGACCGTGGGTCCGTCTCTGTGGATTCTGACCGTGGCGCTGATTTTGGGTTTCCTGGTGTTGGCGCTCTCCCCGTTTGAGGTCAATCGAGCCATGGGCCTTCTGACGGCGATCTGTATTGCCTTTGCCATCATTGCAGACTTTTTCCTGTTGCCGCCACTTCTGATGTTCGTCGATAGACGACAGCGTGACAAAGCGCTGGTACCTGCTCCAGCCGAATGAGGACCTTCATGCGCAAACTGATTTTCGCAGCACTCGTAGCATTCGTATCCTCCAGCCCGGCACTTGCCGAAACGCCCGAGCAACGGGGACTGGCAATCACCAAGGAAGCGCAAAAGCGCAGCGAGGGCTGGGTCGATTCCAAGGTCGAAATGAAGATGATCCTGGAAAACAGTCAGGGCGAGAAGAGCGAGCGCAACATGCGTCTTCGTGCGCTGGAACTGATTTCCGACATCGACGGAGACAAATCTCTCACCTATTTCCTCTCGCCGGCCGATGTGCAAGGAACGGCTTTGCTGTCCTTTACCCACTTCACGACCCCCGATGACCAGTGGCTGTTTCTTCCCGCGCTCAAGCGCGTCAAGCGCATTGCCTCTGCAAATAAATCCGGCTCGTTCGTCGGCAGCGAGTTTGCGTTTGAAGATTTACTTGCCCAGGAAGTGCCGCGGTTCACCTACAAATATTTGCGTGACGAACCCTGCCCCACAGACGAAGCCAAGGCGCTGTCATGCTTTGTCATCGAGCGCTTTCCGACCTACGAGAATTCAGGCTACACCCGCCAAATCGGGTGGACGGACAAGAAGGAGTTCCTGGTTCGCAAACTGCAGTACTTCGACCGCAAATCCGAGCACTCCAAGACACTGCACTTTGCCGAGTATCGTGCCTATCAGGGTAAATTCTGGCGCGCCCACAAGCTTGTGATGGAAAATCACCAGACGGCAAAAAAAACAACCCTGTCATTCTCCAATTTTGAGCCGAATGCCAAAGTCGATCAGACGGAATTCGACCCAGACGCGCTCGGCCGTTTGAGATAGAGTGAAGGGTCACTGGGGGCAGTTTCATGCGTAGGGCAGCATTAGTCGTCTTTGCAATGGCGTGGACTGCCGCTGCCCAAGCCACGCCCATCGACGTCTCGGGTTACGTCGCGGCTGAAGTCCGCATCTTTCCTGCCGAAGCCAAATTCGCCCGTCAGCACGAGAATGCTTTCAGCCCGTCGATGGCGTTGCAACCGGAGATGAGATGGAAGCCGGACGGCGAGAACACCCTGACTATTATCGCCTTCGGCCGCGTTGATGCCGACGACAGCGAACGGACGCATTGGGACATTCGCGAAGCCAACTGGCTCTACAACGCCGGCGATTGGGACTTGCGCATCGGACTGGGCAAGGTCTTTTGGGGTGTCGCCGAGTCGCGCCATCTCGTGGACATTATCAACCAGTCGGACCTCGTTGAATCACTCGATGAAGAGGACAAGCTGGGTCAACCCATGGCCAATCTGAACGTCATTACCTGCATTGGCACCTGGAGCGCGTTCGTTCTGCCTTATTTCAGGGAACGGACATTTGCAGGCTCCGATGGCCGCCCGGGCCTTCCCCTGCCCTTCGACGAAAATCTCGCGACCTTTGAGTCCTCGGACAAAGAGCGCCACGTCGACTACGCCCTTCGTTGGCAGGAACGTCTCGGCGATATTGACGTCGGCCTTTCCCATTTCCACGGCACGGGGCGAGAACCGCGCTTGATGCCAACTCTGACTCCGTCCGGACCCGTCTTTGCACCCCACTACGACCAGATCGACCAGACAGGTTTGGATATTCAGGCAACTCTCGATGCCTGGCTGTTAAAGCTGGAAGCCATTGTGCGATCGGGCCAAGGCGAAACCTTATTCGCCGCAACAGCCGGATTTGAATACACTCTCTACCAGCTGTTTGAGACCACCTATGACCTGGGCCTCATCGCCGAGTACCATCACGACGGTCGAGGCAGCGATGCCCCGTTTACGGTGTTTAACAACGACATCATGGCCGGAACCAGATTGGCCCTTAACGACCAGGACGACACGGCGGTGCTGATGGGCGCAATCCTCGACGTGGAAACCCAAACCACTTTGGCGACCATAGAATTCTCGACGCGTCTGGCGGATGGGTGGAAATTGGAAATGGAAGGCCGCATCTTCCCTTATGTGGCTAACGGCAGCGTCGAATCGAACTCCGAGCGCGAGCATACCTTCGAACTGCGCGTCCTCAGATACTTTTGAAATACCCGCGCAAATTCTTGAAACCTGCGCGCCGCCATGCTCTTTTCCGCTCCCATGAACAACCCAACCACACCCTTGAGCATCCTGCCTGACTTTGCCAACGTGCAAGTCTTGTGCGTCGGCGATGTCATGCTCGATCACTTCGTCTACGGCAGCGTCGAGCGCATTTCGCCCGAGGCGCCCATTCCGGTGCTGAAAGTCAGCCGGGAAACTCTGATGCTGGGAGGCGCGGGCAACGTGGTACGAAATGTGGCCGCCTTAGGCGCGCACGCCACTCTGATTACCGTGATCGGCGATGACGAGCCCGGCCTCGCCATTTCCAGGTTGATCAAAGCGGAGTCCGGCCTCGACGCCTCGCTCATCATCGTGCCCGGCCGCCAAACCTCGGTGAAAGTGCGGCACATCGCGGGCAATCAGCAAATGCTCCGCACGGATCGAGAGACCGCCGAGCCGATACCCACCGAGCATGAAGACCGGATATGTGCGGCCTTTGAAGGCGAACTCGCCAGCGCCCATGTCGTCGTGTTGTCGGACTACGCCAAGGGCGTGCTGACCCCACGCGTCATCAAGCGGATTTGTGCGGCAGCACGCGCTCAAGGAAAATTGGTCATCGCCGACCCCAAGCATGTGGACTTCGACATTTATCGCGGCGTCCACATTCTGACCCCCAATAGCAAGGAACTCGCCGCCGCTGCGGGCGTACCAGTCTCCGACGACCAATCCGTCGAGCGCACTGCAACAGTTATGCTCCAGCGTACGCACTTGGATGCGCTTCTGGTCACGCGCTCCGAACGCGGCATGACTTTGCTGGAGCAAGGCAAACCGGCTTTGCATTTGGCCACCGAAGCCCGCGAAGTCTATGACGTCTCTGGTGCCGGAGATACGGTCATCGCCGCATTCTCGGTTGCCATCGGCGCAGGCCTCTCACTTGCCAACGCGGCCGAACTCGCAAACACCGCCGCCGCCATTGTCGTCGGCAAAGCCGGAACGGCCGTCGTGCGCGCCAGCGAACTGGCCCAGGCACTGAAAGCGGACAAACTGCGTGGCGCTGAGGCAAAAGTCAGGACTCTGGAGGCGGCACTCGATCAAGTCGCAACCTGGCGCGCGCGCGGCCTGAAAACCGGATTCACGAATGGATGCTTCGATCTCATTCATCCAGGTCACGTCTCGTTGCTCAAGCAGGCGCGGGCTTCCTGTGACCGCCTTATCGTGGGTTTGAACACGGATGCGTCGGTCAAAGGGCTCAAAGGACCCGGCCGCCCAATCAATTCCGAAATGGCCCGGGCCATCGTGCTTGCAGCGCTTGAAAGCGTGGATCTTGTCATTTTATTCGACGATCAAACCCCGATCAAACTCATCCAGGCCATTCGGCCCGATGCCCTGGTCAAGGGCGCGGACTATACGCGCGAGCAAGTCGTCGGTGGAGACTTCGTCACCTCTTATGGCGGGCGAATCGTGCTGGCCGAACTGACGCCGGGACAAAGCACGACAAGCATTGTCGATCGTATGGCAAGGCCCAAACCATGATCTTGATTACCGGCGGCGCAGGGTTTATCGGTTCAAATGTCGCTGCCCATCTGGCGAACCAAGGCGAAGCTGTCGCCATCTGCGACCGCTTCGGCAACGGCGGCAAGTGGCGCAACGTTTCGAAATTGAACCTCGCCGATATCATTGAGCCGGAAGAAACCCTCGGGTGGATCGAGCAACACAAAAAAGTACTGACTGCTATCGTGCACATGGGCGCGATTTCGTCGACCACCGAAACGGATGTCGACCTGATCCTGCGCGAAAACTACCGCGCCTCCCGCAATTTGTGGGAGGCAAGCGTCGCGGCAAACTTGCCCTTCATCTACGCATCGTCTGCCGCGACCTATGGCGACGGTGCCGTAGGTTTTGACGACGACAATGCGCTCGAGGCACTGGCGAGATCAAAGCCACTGAACCCCTATGGCTGGTCGAAATTATTGTTCGACCAGTTTGTCGCCAATCAATGCCGCCAAAAGCAGAGGACGCCACCTCAGTTCGCGGGCCTTCGCTTTTTTAACGTCTATGGACCAAACGAGTACCACAAGGGCAGCATGAAAAGCGTCGCCGCCCACATGTACCCGCAGGCCTCGGCCGGTGCGCCCGTCACTCTTTTCCGCTCCCACAATCCGGCCTATCCCGATGGCCGGCAGAAGCGGGATTTCATCTACGTGCGCGACTGCTGCGAAGTTATTTCCTGGTTGATCCGCTCGCCAAAAGTCAGCGGGCTTTTCAATGTCGGCACGGGTCAGGCAAGAACGTTTCTGGATCTCGCCAACGCGCTCTTCGCCGCCCTCAATCGCAAGGCCAAAGTAAACTTCATCGACACGCCGGAAGACATTCGCGACAAGTATCAGTACTTCACCCAAGCCAACATGAGCCGCCTTCGGGCCGCAGGCTACAGCAAGCCCTTCACTTCACTCGAAGATGGCGTAGCCGCTTATGTGCATGACCACCTCGCCACGCCTGACCCCTACCGTTAACGCTCAACAAGCTCCAAGTCCGCCGGCGAATTGATATTGCGAAAAACGCGCTGGTCCGCAAAGTCGACGGCGCGGGCGCCGCAGGCGTCGAACACCAAATGCGTTCGCGGAAGCTCTGCAAGCCGAAGCGCGTCGAGCACGCCCGGTAAAATCTTGGCGCGCATAATACAAACGAGCGGTTCCTCACCCGCGCTGGTTCGAGCATAGGCGCCCGCAGCGTCAAGACACGACGCGCGCAGCACCTCATAAACTTCCGCCTTGAGAAGTGGCATATCGCACGGCGCGAAGGCCACCAGATCATCGCCATCAAAGGCCGCAAGTCCTGCTGCAATCCCCGCCAGCGGTCCTTTACCCACATAGGCAGGCAATGCGGGACACAGTGGCAGGCCTAATCTCTCGTAGCCCACTCCGGTGGCGGCCTCGATCATCACCTGATCGCAAAATCCGGCGAGCATCTGACTGACGTGCGATGCCAGCGGCTTGCCGGCAAGTGGAACAAGCCCTTTCGGCCGTCCGCCGAAGCGGCTGCTGGCGCCGCCCGCGAGCACGACTCCGATCATGGCTTTGCACTCAACAGTTCGACACCCTTGCGCACCAAGGGTTCAAGCCCCGCGCCGCCTGAACTCAGGTGCGCAATGATGCCGGCCCGCATGCGGGGTTCCCAGAATTTCTTCAGATGATCGGCGATGGCGGCGGGTGCATCGGCTTCGCCCTGGGCCTTAAAGAAGGCGCCAATCTGGTTGGCCATCATCACGAGTTTTTCAGGAGGCATTGCCGATGCGCCTTGCGTGGGTGAAAACTTCAAGCCCGTCGTCGCGCACGATGCCCACCACGGTGATACAAGCAGCGTCTGCCTCGCGCAGCGCCAGCGCAGTCGGCGCCGAGACGGCGGCAAGAACTGGCGCGCCCATCACGGCCGCTTTCTGCACGAGTTCGACCGAGACGCGGCTGGTCATCAATAGCACACCGTCGCAGGCCTTGCGCCCCGAGTGCACGAGCGCGCCCGCAAGCTTGTCGAGCGCGTTATGCCGGCCCACGTCTTCGCGCACGGCGACAACGCCCTCGCCGCGGACGTAGAAGCCCGCTGCATGGACAGCGTGCGTTTCGGCGTTGAGCTTTTGCAACGACGCCATCGCGCGCATGGCGCCGACGATCTCGTCTGCCGCAAGCGTGAGATTGACCGTGACGCGTGGCAAGGGCGGCACCGCTGCAGCGATGCTTTCCACGCCGCACAAGCCGCAACCCACGGGCCCGGCGCGATGGCGCCGGCGGCTGACAAGCGTTTCGCGGTTGCGGGGAGTGAGCGTCATGCGCAGTTCGATGCCGCGCTCGACCTCGACGATGCCCAGTTCTGCAATCTCCTCGCGCGCGGCGATGATGCCGTCATTGAGCGAAAATCCGAGGGCGAAATCTTCCAAATCGGCGGGGCTTGCCATCATCACGGCTTCCGTGCCGCCGTCATAGACGAAGGCGACGGGGACTTCGGCGGGAAGCGCGCGCATCGAAGGCGTGAGTACTTTGCCGCGCCAGGCGACGCCGTCGAACGCGACTGAAGCCTTGAGCTTCATTCGCCTGGGACCGGCTCGGCGATGCGGCGGCTGCGGCGCGAAAGCGCGTCGTAGTCTTGCTGCCATTCGCTGGGGCCGTTCGAGGGCGAGACTTGCACGGCGGTGACTTTGTATTCGGGACAGTTCGTGGCCCAGTCGGAAAATTCGGTCGTGACCACGTTGGTTTGCGTTTCGGCGCGGTGGAAGGTTGTATAGACCACGCCGGGCGCAACGCGCTCCGTGATGGCGGCGCGCAGACTGGTGTCGCCTTCGCGGCTGGCGAGTTTGACCCAGTCGCCGTCCTTGACGCCGCGCTGCTCGGCGTCGTGCGGGTGGATCTCGAGCACGTCTTCCTCGTGCCAAATCGTGTTTAGCGTGCGCCGCGTCTGGATGCCGACGTTGTATTGCGACAGCACGCGGCCTGTAGTGAGCAACAAAGGAAAACGCGGGCCAACCTTTTCGTCCGTCGGCACATATTCTGTAATCATAAAGCGGCCTTTGCCGCGCACGAAGCCACCCTCGTGCATGACCGGCGTTCCTTCGGGGGCGGCTTGATTGCAGGGCCATTGGATCGAACCCAAGGCATCGAGCTTTTCGAACGACACACCGGCGAAAGTCGGCGTCAGGCGCGCGATTTCGTCCATGATCTCGCGCGCGTGCGTGTAGTGCATTTTGTAACCGAGCGCGTTCGCGAGCATCTGCGTGATCTGCCAATCCTCAAAGCCGTTGCGCGGGGTCATCACTTTGCGCACGAGTTGGATGCGGCGCTCGGCGTTGGTGAAGGTGCCGTTCTTTTCCAGAAAGGTCGAACCCGGCAGAAAGACGTGCGCGTAGTTCGCGGTCTCGGTGAGGAAAAGATCGTGGACGACAACACACTCCATCGCGGCGAAGGCGGCGGCGACGTGTTTTGTGTTCGGGTCCGACTGCAGAATATCTTCGCCCTGAATGTAGATGCCCATAAAGTGGCCATCGAGTGCGGCGTCGAGCATGTTGGGGATGCGCAAGCCTGGCTCGTGGTCGAGCGGCGCTTTCCACAACGTCTCGAACATTGAGCGCGCCGCGTCGTCGGAGACATGGCGATAGCCCGGCAGCTCGTGCGGGAACGAGCCCATGTCGCAGGCGCCTTGCACGTTATTTTGTCCCCGTAACGGGTTGACCCCAACGCCCGGGCGGCCAATATTGCCCGTCGCCATGGCGAGATTGGCGATGGCCATGACGGCGGTGGTGCCCTGGCTGTGTTCGGTGACACCAAGGCCGTAATAGATCGCAGCGTTGCCGCCCGTCGCGTAGAGGCGTGCGGCGCCCCGGATCGCAGCGGCGGAAACGCCGGATAACTCTTCGATGGCTTCGGGGCTGTTCTGTGGCAGGGCCACGAAACTCGCCCAGGCGTCGAAGGCATCGGACTCGCAGCGTGTGCGGACGAATTCCTTATCGACCACGCCTTCGGTGACGATCACGTGGGCAAGCGCGGTGAGAACGGCAACGTTCGTGCCGGGCAGCAGCGGCAGATGATAATCGGCCTCGACATGCGGCGTGCGCACCAGGTCGATGCGGCGCGGGTCGATGACGATGAGCCTGGCGCCTTCGCGCAGGCGCTTTTTCATGCGCGAGGCGAAGACCGGATGACCGTCGGTGGGATTGGCACCGATGACGACGATGACGTCGGCGTGCTCGACGCTGTCGAAGTCCTGCGTGCCGGCCGAGGTGCCGAAAGTGGTCTTCAGGCCATAACCGGTGGGCGAATGGCAGACGCGGGCGCAGGTGTCTACGTTGTTGTTGCCCAACGCGGCGCGCACCAGTTTTTGGACCAGGAACGTTTCTTCGTTGGTGCAGCGCGAGGAGGTCACGCCGCCGACGGCAAGGCGGCCGTACTTGGCCTGGATGCGTTTGAATTCGGACGCGGTGTGCGCAATCGCTTCGTCCCAGGAAACCTTGCGCCAGGGCTCGTCAATTTGTGTACGGATCATCGGCTCGAGCACGCGCTCGCGATGGGTGGCATAGCCCCAGGCAAAGCGTCCCTTGACGCAGGAATGGCCGTGGTTGGCCTTGCCGTCTTTGTGCGGCACCATGCGCACGAGTTCTTCGCCGCGCATCTCGGCCTTGAAGGCGCAGCCGACGCCGCAATAGGCGCAGGTCGTGACGACTGAATGTTCAGGCACGCCGATCTCGATCACCGATTTCTCGCTCAGGGTCGCGGTCGGGCAGGCTTGCACGCAGGCGCCGCACGACACGCATTCAGACTCCAAAAACGACTCCGACATGCCGGCGGAGACTTTGGATTCAAAGCCGCGCCCTTCGATCGTCAACGCGAACGTACCTTGCGTTTCCTCGCACGCCCGCACGCAGCGCGAGCAGACGATGCACTTCGCCGGATCGAAGGTGAAGTACGGATTGGACTCGTCTTTCACGGCAGCCAGATGGTTGTCGCCCGCGTAGCCATAGCGCACGTCCCGCAAGCCCACCGCGCCCGCCATGTCCTGCAATTCGCAATCGCCGTTCGCGGCGCAGGTCAAGCAATCGAGCGGATGGTCGGAGATATAGAGCTCCATCACCCCGCGCCGCAGCTCCTTCAGCAGCGGCGTCTGCGTGCGTACCTTCATGCCGGCCGCAACCGGCGTCGTACACGAAGCGGGCGTGCCCGCGCGGCCCTCAATCTCGACCAGACACAACCGGCACGATCCGAACGCCTGAACGCTGTCGGTGGCGCAGAGTTTCGGCACCCCGATCCCCGCTTCACGCGCGGCCCGCAGGATTGAGGTACCTTCAGGCACCGTGATCGCGACACCGTCGATGGTCAGGCTAACATGGTGCTCGCCCTTTGACGGTGGGGTACCCAGATCCTGTTCTGCGACCAGTGTCATGACGCCATCTTAGCTCCCTCAGCAGCCGTCCGGTCTATGTTGAATTGTGGGGGTCTACACCCCCTATTGCGTGCAAAGCTTGCAATAAGTTCCCTGCCAATTTTGAAACCGCCGAAAATCATGCGTCCTGCAATCCTCATATGTTGCGACAACGGCACATCAAGAATTCTGCGTCTCCCAATGAAGGAGGGAGAGTACCCCCCCCCCGCACACTCCCCCTTTTGATTGGAAAAATTGCGAAAAAGACCCCCACTAACCACAAAATCATTTCCACTTTAATCTAC
>JAWXBO010000160.1:0-11087 GCA_034440175.1 Alphaproteobacteria bacterium | reverse complement strand
CTGCAAGGCCTTCATAAGGCTCATAAAGGTCCAGGCGAACGGATTTCAGAGAGCGAATTCTCCGGGCAAAGCCCCACAGCTCCAGATCCCGGATGCTGCCGCCGCGCAACCATAGACAATCGCCTTGATAGTCCGCAGCCGTGCACAGCAGACAGCCCCTGGTCGGGTACCTGACGGCATCTTGAATGCGAAAGCTCATGGCACTGACCGGCCGATCCGTGGCGTTGATATCGCTTACGCTGTCGTGGAGTCTGGCGCCTTCACCGGCAAAGTCCTTTTGCGCATAGATGGTGATAGCCTCGGCATGCGCGAGGCCGTCAGGGAACATGCCGAAAAGAATGCACGCCGTGGTGAAGTTGATGAGCTTGTGCATGCGCGAACTCCGGTTGGCGCGTTGCAGGGTTTCCCGGTCACCAGAGCACATATAGCAAGTCTGGCTCAGATTGTGAACCACGGCCAGTCGATCAGGCGCTTGCACAGCCGCGCGCATCAAGTGCCCGTAGTTGGGCATAAGCACTCACGCCAGACAATCTTCCTGGGAGCGCTGGCGTCCCGCCCGCTCTGTGAAGCTTTGATGCAAGCAAAAAAGTGCGGGCAGGAGAGCGTGTGAAGAAATCACGCGGAGGCGCGGAGCCGCGGAGATTTGCGCTTGAAATCTGTCACTCTCCGCGCCTCCGCGTGACATTCCTTCACAGCCTCGGATGCCCGCGCTCCCAAGACATGCAGTTGCGTGTCCGGCCCTAATTGGTTTGGCCTGCTCGCATCGCGGGTGGGCGCATGGTATCCTTGCGAATCCAAGAGGGAAACGCCATGACGCTGTCCTGCTCAATCCGTGAAGTTCTGTTTCTTGCCGCAGTGTTTGCGGTGTCGAGCGCCGGCGCCAAGGCCGAGAACTGGCAGGACACGCGTCACACAACGCTGATTGACGTCGACAGCATCCACCGGGAATCGGATGGTCTCGTGTACTTCATGGAAAAGAACAAATACCACGATGAAGAAAACGGCCCTAACACGCCCCGCAAGGCCGCCGTCGATTGCCTCAGACGTGTGTCCTACTCGGCCTACTCGATCGAATACGAAAGCGATTGGCGCGCCAAAGGCCAGCCGGTGAATCCGGGCACGATGGGGGCAGAACTGCTCGACTTCGTGTGCTCAAGGGTGAAGTGATCGCCGGCGCAGCGCGACAATATTTTGAGCAGCCACTCTTCCGATTGTATGTCATCAACAACCGCTTGATCGGGGACGGCCTGGGCGAAAGGGCGTCAATTGGTGCACGGCACCGCATTATTGCAACTGGATTCAGTTTCCGGCCGTGATCGGGACTACAAGTACAAACTCACATCCGGGCTTACGGTCGCGAACGCTGAGCGTAGCACTCAGTTGTTCCGTGAATGCGCGCACCATGCGCATGCCGAGCCCCTTTGCTTCGTGCTGATCGAATCCGGCAGGCAAGCCGACGCCGTCGTCGGCGACGGTCAACACGATGTGGTCGTCATCCTGTTTCACCAGCGATACCCTGACTTTGCCGTTTGCCTGACCGGGGTGGGAATGCTTGACGGAATTGATGACAAGCTCGGTTGCGAGCAGCACAAGAAGGATCGCTCGATCCGTGGTGATGCGCACGCCATCCACGGCCTCAACCTCGACTGTACAACGGGGTGCGGAAAGTTCCAGATCGCCACACACATCGCGAAGGTAGCCGCCGAGGTCGACCCGCTCGATGTCATCGTTCCTGTAGAGACGCTCGTGCACCCGGGCGATCGCCGAAACGCGATTAGCCGCCTCTTGCAACTGCACTTGTAACTCGGTCCCGGTATTTTTGCCGCTTTGCAGAGAAAGCATGGACGTCACCAGGCCGAGGCTGTTCTTGACCCGGTGATGGATCTCCTTGAGTAAGAGCTCTTGCCGTTCGACCGCCATTTTAAGCCGGCGCTCGCGCTGCTCGCGATCGATGGCCATCCCCAGAACGTTGGCCAAACCCTGCAAGAACGAGATGTCGCTGGCACAGAAGTCGCCCTCCGAGCGCGCATCGACCTCCAAAACGCCGAAGGGCGCGCCATCCCCTTGCAGGATCACATTCATGGCGCGCCGGATACCGTGCCTCATCATGAAATCCGGCGTTCCAAAGTGCTCCTCGTTTTCAAGATGATTGGAGATGACAGGCTTGCCCGTGCGCAAAGCAAACCCGGCCGGCGAACTGATATCGTCGCCGACGACCGCCGAGCCGACGACACCCGCATCCCAGCCCAGGCCCGCGCGCACCAAAAACTCTTTTTGATCGGGACGATGCTCGAGAATCTTGCAGAATTCGGCTTCAAGCCCTTCGGCTGCCAGGCAAACTGTTTGATTGAGCAGTTCATCCAATCCCGCGCCCTTCAGGGCGGCGACCCCAAGTTCGCCAAGAATTTCCTGCTGACGTATCCGCAGGCTGAGCGCCCGCACAGTCAACTCGGATTGCGCCGGGCCTTTTGCGGCCTCGACCACCGGCGTCGCTCTATCAGGCGGCAAATCCATATCTCCACATCCATCGAAAGACGGTTCCGCAAATGGTTCGCAACCAGCGTTCACGTGAATTGGAAACGCTGACAAGAGCTATTGGTTCCACGCAAAATCAGTGACAGTGCTGGACTGTCACCGAATTATTCTCTGGTCCAATTTATCCAAACGGCGCGATGAGTGGGATTGTCCGCCGCCCGTCCCGGCGGTAAATCAGGAAGTCGCGGTCGTTAGTCATGACCTGGCAACGCGAATGGATTTCCGACATGCCACAAGGCAGGCGTCGGCGAGCGAGATGCCGGGGTCGCGGTATCGGGCCATGAGACGGCGAATGGGGTCGATCTCGGCGGCGAGGGGGAAATCAACTTTCAACCCGCCTCTGGCCACAGCCTCAAGGGCGTGATTTGGATCAACACCGGCAACCGCAAGTAGAAAGCACACTTCGGTCATGACCGGTTCGCAAGTAAATAGCGGCGGAGTCAAGCTCACGAACTGCTCAACAGCCCAGTCGTGATGCGAGTCTCTCTTTGAAAAAAAGGCAACAAGAGGGCCGGTATCTGTAATTGTACGAATTCTCACTTGCCGAAGCCGCGCATGTATTTCTTGTTGGTCGATAGATCACTTGGACCGTTGCCAATCCCTTTGAGATCGTTCAACAGGTCGAGGACGCTGCCTTTTGGCGGTTCGCTGCGCTCGGCAACGAGGCGCTCGATTGCCTCGCGCACGTGTGTGCTTTTGCGCTGGCCGCGCCGCCGGACGAGCGCCTCCAATTGCGCCTCAAGCGGGGGAGACAATTTCACCGTAAGCGTGCCCATTGGCTTTTGCCTGTATTACGTTTGTGTCATAACAGCATTACTTTGTAATAAAAATGTCAAGCAGGCACCGACGACTGAATCATCACGCTCCCCGCCGTCTCAACACATAGAGTAGTGCCGGTGGAATGAGCAGCCACTGCAGCAGGGGCGTGAGGCCAACGTTTAGCCACGGCACAATCGGCATCTCGCGCGCGTAGGCCCAGCTCCCCTTCGCGGTATTCGTCCACTCGCTGTAAACGGTGTAGACGACGCCCATGACGACCGCCGCGAGCGCGACACGAAAATAAGTTTGGCGATCCTCCGGCCAACCCGTCCCGGCGAAAACGATGGCAAGCACCAGAGACATGCCCGCAATGATGACGTCGCCGCCTGTACAATGGAGGATCGCAAACACCTGCTCGCCCAGCGTTCCTTCGCTCCAAATCGTATAGAGAGGCAGTTGCACGATCTCCCAGGTCAAATGCGCCACCGCCGACGCCAGAAGGTAATTTCGGATCGTAACTTGCCATCTCATACTGAGGTCTTACACCAACCCGCCGGCTGATGCTACGATGCGGATCTCTCTTCGACTCGGGCTTGCAATTGAGGGGGTTTCCATGCGCCGGTGGTGGTTCAGCATTCACAAATGGATTGGACTCGTGATCGGGCTACAGATCCTGGCCTGGATGGTCAGTGGTTTGTACATGACATTCGTGCCGATCGAACAGGTCCGCAGCGAGCACAACATTCGCAAAACCGAATTGCTCGATCTGCGCGCCTACAGCAATGTCGTGCCGCCCGCAGCCGTCGCAACACGGCTGATCGGCCGCGTCACGCGCCTGGAGCTTGGTGAACATCTGGGGACACCGGTTTGGCGCGCCGATATTGATGGAAAACCGGCGGCCCTGATCGACGCAAGAACTGGCGTCGTCCTCTCACCGCTCAATGAGGCCAGTGCACGGCGGGTAGCCGGGCAAGACTTCGCGGGCAAAGGAAGAATCGCGGGCGCGACGCTGATCGCCAAGGATCCGCCCATCGAGTATCGCGGCGTCTTGCCTGTGTGGCAACTCGTGTTCGACGATGAGGGCGCGACAAACCTCTATGTCTCTCCGGCGACCGGCAAAGTCCTCGCACGGCGCAGCGCGGTGTGGCGCACCTTCGATTTCTTATGGTCGCTGCACATCATGGACTATCAAACGCGCGACGACTTCAACAACTGGCTCGTGATCATTTCTGCAGCGATTGGACTTTTCCTCACCATCACCGGCATCGGCATTCTGGTCTATCGCTTCTGGCCCACGCTCAAACGCAATTGAAGTAACTTTGCCGGTCACAACGCTGCGACCACTCTTTCGAGCTTCGCGCGGACTTGTTCGGCGGCCCGTTTCAGGGCTGGATTGTCGATTGCCTGCATGGAGGCGACTGGATTGATGGCGGCCACTTCCGTCTGACCGTTGCCTGCATCACGGACGACGACATTGCAGGGCAGCATGGTGCCGACCTTGTTCTCAAGGCTGAGGGCTTCGAAGGCTAATGCCGGATTGCACGCGCCAAGTATTCTGTAGTTGGGGAACTCGACCCCGATCTTCTTCTTCAGCGTCTCCCTGACATCGATCTCGGTGAGGACACCGAAGCCTTCCTTTTTCAGTGCATCGATCGTTCGAGCTATGGCTTCGTCGAAGGCGAGGGGGAGAGTCTTCCCGAAATAGTACGACATGCTACCTTCCTTTCCTTCCAATTTGGCTCAAACCCTTTGGAATCATTCATCGACCCAACGCGCGGGCCGGCAGGAGGTTCCGCTTTTCGCTTTTGTTAACCGACGCAGGCGGATTCCAGCACCTGCATGGAACCAAACTCGCGCCTGGCCGTTCGATAAACTCTGATCGACCAACCACAAAAACGATCAATCACATCAAACCCGGAAAGAACCGCCATGAAGATGACCCCGCCGCTCGCTTGCGCCGCACTCTCGGCCGCGTTGTTCGCCGCCGTTCTGGCCTTGGCGCAACCTTCCGGTCCCATGATGGGTGCGAATTGCTCCGAGGCCGGTATGAAGGCGGCGAACGAGTCCATGATGAAAATGACGGACGCCACCAAGCGGGCGGCGGCCATGAAAGAGATGAACACAGCCAAGGAGATGATGGGGAAAAAAGACGAGAAGAGCTGCGTTACACACATGGAAAAAGCCATGGGTATGATGGCAGGCACGGGAATGACGGCAGGAACCGGAATGATGATGGACATGCAAATGATGGCACCCAACCCGGACGATTCCGCATCCACCACGGGCTACAAAAGCGCAATGATGAAGACGATGCAAGGCATGCCGATGATGAAATTCACCGGCGATGCTGACTTCGACTTCATGAACCATATGCGGGCCCACCATCAGGGTGCAGTCGATATGGCCAAGGTCGTTCTCGCCAATGGCAAAGATGCCAAGGTTCGAAAACTGGCGAAGGGTATCGTCAAGGCGCAAGAAAAGGAACTTGCAGCAATCGATGCTTGGCTGAAGGCGAACGGAAAAAGCGCTTCGCGCTAAACAATTCCCCACAGGAGAAATATCATGGGCGGTATTGATGGATTGGGTTGGGGAATGGGCGGATTCGGGGGGATGGGCATGCTCTTGTTTGTCGTGGTCGCCCTTGTTATTGTTGTCCTGGCAGTCCGGCGCCAAAATCCCTGATCCGCATTCGGCGCAGACGACCCGGGTATTGCGATGAGACTTAGTCGCCGATCATTTCTCGCCGGTGCAGCCCTGATCGGCGTGGGCGCGCTTGTCGCTCGCCCGCTTTGGAACGCCATTGGATCAGCCGCCGAACTGCAGCCTTTGCGCATTCCCGCTCTCCTCGACGCACGTGCGCAGGGAGCCAGGCTCTCTCTCCAGGTGCAGGCAGGCACCACCGAGTTCTTCCCTGGACGCACGAGTGAAACGCTGGGCTATAACGGAAGTCACTTGGGGCCCACTCTCCGGGTCCACCGCGGCGACGACGTGGAAATCGCTGTCACCAATACGCTCAAGGAGGATACGACTGTCCACTGGCACGGTCTCCTCATTCCGGCGGAGCTTGACGGCGGCCCCCACCAGCTCATCCAGCCCGGCGCCACTTGGCGTCCAACGCTGCCAATTCGTCAGCCCGCCGCCACGCTCTTTTATCATCCGCATGTTCATGGCCGGACCGGGGAACAGGTCTACGCCGGATTGGCGGGTTTGCTCCTGGTCACCGACGACGAAGAGCGGGCATTGGGCCTTCCTTCAGAATACGGCGTGGACGATCTGCCGCTCGTTCTCCAGGACCGGCAGTTCGAGGACGGCCGGTTGGTCCTCCCGGAAGGGATGATGACCACCATGCAGGGGAGGCGCGGCAATACCACTTTGGTCAATGGCACACCGAACGCCATGGCGCGTGTTCCCGGCCGATTGGTGCGACTGCGATTTGTGAACGGATCCAACGCCAGGATATTCCATTTGTCGTTTGACGACGGGCGAGCCTTCAATTGGATCGCAAGTGAGGGCGGCCTTCTTGAAGCGCCGGTCGAGATGCGTTCGCTGACGCTCGCCCCAGGAGAACGCGTTGAAATCCTTGTCGACTTTTCGAATGGCCGGCCCGTTGCGCTTGAAACCACTCCCGACACCAATTTTCCGATGATGATGGGCCCGATGGGGCGGACGCGAAATTTTGCGAATGAGATTTTCGGTGCGGGCAATGAGACGGTGCTTCGATTCGAGCCTGCCGCCAGCGACGGGAAACCCAGCGTTGTTCCCGGCCGTCTCATTGCACGCGATCGTGCAGATGCCTCCCTAGCCATCAAGCGCCGCCGATTTGTTCTGAACATGGGCATGGGAATGGGCGGCATGATGGGCGGAGGCATGGGTTCGGGTGGCGGCATGAGCATCAATGGCCGTCCGTTCGAAATGACCCGCATCGACGAGCGCGTGCAGATCGGCGATAGCGAAATCTGGGAGGTCACGGGGGAGATGATGTCCCATCCGTTTCACATTCACGGCGTGCAGTTCGAGGTGCTCGGCCGCAATGGCGGCAAGCCGCTCGCGCGCGACGCGGGTCTCAGGGATACGGTTCTGGTGCAAAAGCATGTTGAGCTTTTGGTGCATTTCACCCAGCCGGCCGTCAAGGCACCCTTTATGTACCACTGCCATATACTCGAACATGAGGACAACGGCATGATGGGACAGTTCATGACAAGCTGAGGCCGGTCCGGCGATCCCGGTCTCGCTCAAACCAATGCAGTCACCACTTCTCGAACATCAAAGACAAGCGACACAGCCATCATGGCGATCGTGACGGCGAGCCAGACCGGATAGGCCCGTTCAAGGCTAGAGATGCCCGGCGCCCGCCGTCCGCGCATCGAATAGAGAAGAAAAACCACAAGAGGAATCCACAACACAATGTGGGTCAGCGCGCCGATAAACGGCGCCGGAAGGTCTGGGTACAGGCCCTTCACATAGAAGCGCAAAACGGCGGTTGCGAGCATTGTAGCAAGAGTGGCCACAGCGCCGGCGCGCGGCAAGAAAACAATACTGGCCAAAAACACGACGCGCGTCGCCCACATCCAGGCGAGCACCACGAGCGGTAATTGCCCGGTCTCACCCCGAAAAAGCGTAAAGCCGCGCAGCAGTGTCGCGACGAAATCTTCAATCATGTTACCTCACTCGCCAGGTTCTCACTGTGCGGGCTTCATCATTGCTGGCGCAAGTGCCGCAAACCGGTGACAGCAAAGCACCGTCAACTCTTCACAGCAACAACGATGTTCAAGGCCTTGGTCCGGGATGGAAGAGTGAGGCCCGTCGTGACATGAGGGCTTGCGCCGCACCGGCACTAGGTTTCAACTGGAAACGCTGGCCCATTTGGCAGGTGGCATTGCCGGTCCACGAAGAATTGGCATGAGGGAGAGCCGGTCAGATGAGCATCGTCCACGTTTCCTATTTTTCCGACGTATTGTGCATTTGGGCATACGCCACGCAAGCCCGCGTCGATGGGTCAAAGAGAAATTCGGCGACATGGTTAGATTGGAATTTCGATTTTGTTCTGTTTTTGGCGATTCAGGCCGCAAGATCGCGGTAACTTGGCGGGACAAGGGCGAATACGCTGGGTTCAATTCACATTTGCGAAATGTGGCGCAGCGGTTCCCGCATATCGAAGTCCATCCTGAAATTTGGATATTGACGCGCCCGCCAACGTCGGCAAGTGCGCATTTGTTTTTGACGGCGGTGCAGCATTGGCAGCAAGAACAAGAAAAAAAAGGCCAATACGCCTCGGCGAGTTCAATTTTCGATAAAGTGATGTGGGCATTCCGTTGCGGTTTTTTCCGGGATTGCCGCGACATCGCCCGATGGGATGTTCAATGCGAACTGGCTGAAGCTCTTGGTGTTGACATAAACGCGATTGAAAGAAGCATTCGCGACGGAACCGCATTTGCCGGACTTGCCGCAGACTATCAAGACGCCGACAAGATGCGTATCGAAGGCAGTCCAAGCTTCGTATTGAACGAGGGACGCCAGAAGCTTTACGGAAATGTTGGATTCCGTATCATCGAGGCAAACATTCAAGAATTATTGCGGGCGCCCAGTGGCGACCAAGCCAGTTGGTGCTAATCTTGAGGTTTGGCTAGCAGGCTACGCGGGCAAAGGGAAAACTGCGGCCGCTATGCTGATTGCCCGGGAAGGCAAAGTTCTCGCGCAGCGCGGTGTGGCGCAGCTTCGATTTCTTATGGTCGCTCCACATCATGGACTATCAAACGCATGGACTATCAAACGCGCGACGACTTCAACAACTGGCTCGTGATCATTTCTGCAGCGATTGGACTTTTCCTGACCATCACAGGCATCGGCATTCTGGTCTATCGCTTCTGGCCCACGCTTAACCGTATTTGATGGTGCGCCGGATTTCTTCCGTCGCCTCGACCGGCTTTACGTCCCCGCAACCAATCTCACAAACACCATCGCGCCGCCGGGGTCGCCGCCGTAGGACGGCTCAAGAGTATCTGGCACGAAGTTGACGCTGTAGAGCGCGCCGATGCCGAGCCGCACATTGTCCGCCACATGGAAATCGCGAATGGCGCCAAACGACACTTTGCCCACGGTGTTAATCGTGTCCGCCGGATCGATCTCATGGCTTTCGATCACTTCGCCGCGCGCGAACACCGTCCAGTCGCGATCAGGCGCATAGGCGGTCTCGAGTGCGATGGCATGCATCGTTTCATCCTCGCTCGGGTCTTTGAGGCCCCACGCAATCGTGGTCGACCACCAGCCCTCATCGGCCAGAGCCACAGTATAGATTGCGCTCGCCGACAGGCGTTGCTCATCGACCTCGGGCTCGAGCTGCTCGGGGCTCTTGAAGTCGGCCCATGAGACCTGCAGAGATAAATTCTCCGACGGGTTCCAACTGGCGCGGATCGACGTGCTGTCAAACATGGGCTCTTCGATGTCGAAGCGGTCCTTGTCGGGCTCGCGCCCCGTGAAGCGTGACACTTCCAGTTTCCATGCATCATGGACCCATCCCGCCGTAATAACCCCGAATGTGATATGGCTTGAGTCGAACCAGTGATGCGTGATCGGCGCTTCGGGGCTGTCCATCGTCGACAGGCGATGCATGAAGGGGGGCGGGCCAAAGGCGGGTTCCCCCGGAAGTCCCGCATAGATAAACAAACTATCGTTATCGTCGATGACGTGGCTGTAAGAGGCCGACAACTCCATCACCAACTCGTGCGGATGCTGCCGGTCGATGAGCGGCGTCACACCATTTGCGGTTTCTCCGGCCGCGAGCAAAAGCGGATAGCCGGTCTTGCCCATGAACGGGTCGGGACTGAACATCGCGCGAAAATTCAGCACGTCCCCGCTATCGAACTCCCGCCGCGCCGATGCCATCAGCATGCCCGAGACGAACGCCTTCTCGTCGCCGCGCGGGCCGTCC
Organism: Alphaproteobacteria bacterium; assembly: GCA_034440175.1. Taxonomy (GTDB): domain Bacteria; phylum Pseudomonadota; class Alphaproteobacteria; order Micropepsales; family Micropepsaceae; genus SZUA-430. The sequence goes on along the minus strand of JAWXBO010000160.1, from coordinate 865 downwards.
TGCCAATCGTAGACGCCGTTGAGCATCATGTGGCCCATGATCATCCAGCCACCGCGCATCTCATGACCCATCATGTGCGGGGTGACGTCCGGCTGCCAGCTGGTGCCCGAAGCGTCGCGCGTCATAGGATAGGAACCAAACGAGCCGGACATATCCATCATTGACATCGTCCCGCCGGCGGCAGTGGCGGGTGGCACAGGCTCCGGCGCCTTATCGGGTTCCGGTTTGGCGCTTTCTTGAGCGGGGGGATGCGTATCCGGCTGATTCCCGCCTTGCGCGAGTACGGCCTCATCGCCAGCCAAGGCAAGTGCGAAAACGGTGTAAAGTGCAATCACGAGCGGTACTCCTTCAAACACACATATACCCCTAGGGGGTAAACGCTAAATAGTTGTTTAGGGCAGCAAGGCATTTCTTACTCCATCTCGGGCGGCCCAACCGCCGTCGTGAATATCGCCGTCACGAGAAGAATGGCGGTGGCCAAGGTCATTTCGCCTGCAATCGACCATCGAAGGCGTGCGGCAGCGGCTCGGTTCCCCGCCGCCACGCCCGGCGTCAGGCGAAGCTTGTTGACCGCCGCCAGGCTCAGAAGGCCGCCAACGAAAGCCAATTTAAGAAGCACGAGACGGCCATACTCGGAAGTAAAAATGGCCTCCAGCGAACCCAGAAGCAGCCAAAGCAGAATGAGGCCGGCGGCAATCAAGCCGGGAACAATGAAAACGGCGATGCTGCCAAAGCGCCGCAAGATTGCGCCGATGCGCGAGAACTCCGGGTTCGATGCAATGTTGAACAGCGGCACCAACGCACCGATCCAAAAGGAAACGGCAAGCACATGGATCGCGACCAGAAGCCGGGGCAGAAATCCCGG
>JAWXBO010000159.1:0-7377 GCA_034440175.1 Alphaproteobacteria bacterium | reverse complement strand
GAAGTGGCGGAGCCGGAGGGATTCGAACCCTCGATACGACTTTTGATCGTATAACGGTTTAGCAAACCGCCGCCTTCAGCCTCTCGGCCACAGCTCCTTGTCCCGCAAGGCACGTGCGGGCGCGTGTTTTCGCTCATAATGGGGGTGAGATGCAACCCCTAGCCTTTCAGTTGAAAGTCCAGGCGGTAGGCATAGCCGCGCATCACCGGGCGATAGGTTGTCGTGCCCCTGCCCTTTGCTGCCTGCTCTTCGAACCAGGCGCGTATTTCGGGGCGGAAGCGGACGTGGAATTGGCTCAGCCAGCCGCCGAGGAGCTTTTTGAACCAGGCGGGCAAGCCCTCCTGGTTGCCGAAATCAACGACATGGAGCGTGCCGCCGGGTTTGAGCTGCCTGAAGCCATGCTCCAGCGCTTGGCGCCAGTCGTCCATCATCGACAGCGAGTAGGAATAGATCAGGCGGTCGAACAGTTTGGCGTGACCGAGTCTGGCGGGTGTGAAATCGGTTGAGAGTGCGGCTTCCAATTTGATTTGCGGGGCAACGCCCGCGGCGTCAACGGAGGCTTGCGCGGTTTTCAGCATTTCCGTCGAGGCGTCAATGCCGTAGAGCTTCAGGTTCTTGTGGCGCTTGGCCAACAGCACAAGGTTGCGCGCCGTGCCGCAGCCGACTTCGCAGATGTGGTCATTGGCGCCGACCGGCAACTCCCGGATCAGTTTGTCGCGGCCAAAGAGATAATATTTGCGGGTGAGGTCGTAGATGTAGCGCTGATGGCGGTACATCTTGTCCATCGCGGAATGAGCATCTGGCGCGCTCATCAATGGGCCTTGATCACGTAGACGTGGAAGCCGCCGTAGATCGAGGAGCGGTCCTGATCAAAATATTTCTGCGCGTCTTCGCCTTCATAAGTCCAACGGCCGATGACCTCGGGCGGCAGTTTCTGCTCGAGCGGCGAGTCGGGGCCCGCGGTGCGGAAGATGACACGGGCGCCGGGCGCGGCAGTGCGGGTGATTTGTCGCCAGAGGGCTGTGATCTGCTCCTGGTTCATCCAGTCCTGCGCATCAAGCAGAACATAGCAGTCGAGGCTTTCGACAGGTTGTTTCTCAAGAAAATCCGTCATCGACGCCAGATGGGTTTCGACGCGATCCGTGCGCTCGCGGACGACATTGTAAGTTTTTTCCTGAAGGTAGGATGGAACGCCTTGACGATCCAGCGTGTCATAGCGGCGGCCAAAGGCCTGCCAGGCGAAATAATTGTCGCTCATCGGGAAATCGCAGGCGAGCTTTTCAATGCGGCGGCGTATGAGGCCGGCGGGATCGCCGTTTGAGGCTTTGCTGAGCTCGTCGTATTGAGCCGGTGGAATGCCCAGGGCGTAGAACGACACGGGCATTTTCGACAGGGCCTTGACCAGTCTGCTGTCAAACAGAGGCGCGATCACACGGTCGAAGGTTGCGCGCTGTTCGGCTGGCGTGCGGGCCGCCAGCATTTCGTTCAGGCGCTTGCCATGCATGCGGGCGACGGTTTGCAGGATACCCAGGAAGCGGCCAAGCAGGCTGTAACGATAGAGATTGCGCGCAAACATGTTGATGCGGCGGCCGCGGATGGGGAGTGATTTTTGCCAGTACCGGCGTGTCGTGTCGTCGAGCTTGTGAACGAGAAAGTCGTCGTAGTTCTGACGGTTCTGCTTGGTGTTGGCGACACCGAAGAACTGGAAGAAATCTTCGTAGGTCGGCAGATAGCGCAGCGCCGCAAGTTTGAGGCGGGTCAGCGCGATGTGGTTGGGGTTCAGATCAACCGCGATGACCCTGGCTGGATTGGCCGCCAGATAGTTCACCACGTTGCAGCCGCCCGAGGCGATGGTGATAATGCGGCTGTTGGGGCGAATGCGCAGGGCTGCCATATCTACAACCGGGTCTTCCCAGATTTGGTTGTAGACAAATCCTTGAAACATCAGTGTAAAAAGGCGCTCCATGACGCCACGTTTGGACGTCAGACGGTGGTTGACCGCGGCTTCCTGCAGAAGTTTGTTGGCCATGTTCTGGTAATTGAATCCGGGTTAAAGCGCCCGATGCCCCATTAAGGGCTGGTTTGCGCGAACCGTGTATCTAATGCGAAGGCCGTGGGCTTGCAAACATTCAAAAAACCGCGTGGGTCGAAAAAACCCCAGAAATCCCGAGGCGGCATGACGCGCGCGGCCGCTCTTGGGCGCAAAGGCGCGGCGCGTCTGGATTCCAGGATCGCTGCGGAGACTTTGGCCAATGCCCTGATTGCGCAATCGCAGGGTGCATCGCTCGACCAGGCTTTAACCCGATCCCTCAAAATCGCGCCGAAAATGAGCGCAGAAGAGCGGCGTCAGGTCGTGCAGGACCTCTATGGGGTCAATCGTCATCGCGCGCGGCTGTCGTGGCACATTGAGCAGGCTGAGGGCGTGGTGACCGCGGCGACATTGTATTCGGCGTGGACGGCGTTCGTGTCGCAGGGCATGCAATGGGGCGAGGACTCGGGGATCGAAGACCGGGCGCTGATGAAGCGCATCGCAGGGCGGCAACTCTATGACCGCTCAATGCCTGAAGCGGTTCGACTGGAATGTCCGCCAACGTTCGAACCGCTGTTGCGGGAGGCGCTGGGCGAAATTTTTGACCGCGAGATGAACGCAGCGCTTGAAGCCCCTCCGGTGGACCTGCGGGTCAATGTGTTGAAGTGCACGATTGCCGACGCTGTAAAACGCCTGCACTGGGAAAAAATCGAAGCGAAGCCGGTTGCCCATAGTCCGTGGGGCTTGCGCTGCGCGAGTGGCGAAAATATTTCAGCGACCCGATGCTTTCAGGACGGCTATGTGGAATTTCAGGATGAAGGTTCGCAGCTGGCCGCGGTGTTGTGCGACGCGCAGCCCGGCATGCAGGTGATGGATTTTTGCGCCGGCACCGGCGGTAAAACCCTGGCGCTTGCAGCAACGATGCAGAATAAGGGCCACCTAATCGCTTGTGACATCAGCGAGGTCCGGCTGGCGCGGGCCAAGGTCCGGCTCAAGCGCGGAGGGGCAGAGAATGCCGAACGCATAAAGTTGCCGGCCCAGGACGACAAGGCCATGAAGCGGCTTTACGGCAAGTTCGACCGGGTGCTGGTTGACGCGCCGTGTTCGGGCACGGGATCGTGGCGGCGTAACCCGGATGTACGCTGGTCATCGCAGGCGGCGAACCTTGCGGAGTTGACGGCGCTGCAGTCGGCGATTCTGGAGCGGGCGTGGCGATTTGTGAAAGCCGGTGGACACATGATCTACGCAACCTGCTCGCTTTTGCCGTGCGAGAATGACCAGCGGGTGAGCGCCTTTCTGGCGGCCCACGCCAACTTCGAGCTGGCCGACGCGCGCGATTTGTGGAGTAAGCTTGGACGTGGGGACTGGATGTGCGGCGATGAGAAAGTCATGCGTCTTTCGCCGGCCCGGCACCGGACGGACGGCTTCTTTGCGGCTGTTTTGAGAAAAGTCACAATTCCGGCATAGTTGCAGGCGACTCTTGCCAAATCATGGGGACCTAGTTCGATGCGGCCACCTTTTTACCTTCGCCAATTGAAAAACGACCTCGATATGTGGATCGCGCAGGGGCTTGTGCCTGCTGACAACCGCGAGTCGATCTTGAAGAGTGTCGGCGGTGGAAGCAGTGCCGGGCGGCTGGAGACGATCATTGCGATCTTCGGTGCCATTTTGATCGGCGCGGGGGCGTTGTCGTTTGTCGGAGCAAACTGGGCGGCGATGACCAAGGCGGCGCGGTTGTTTGTGCTGTTTGGCGGGATGTGGCTGTCGTATGCGGTTGCAATCTGGTTTTACGGGCAGTCGCGCGGGTTGATTGCGCAGGCGTTCGTGTTGCTGGGTGTGCTGCTATTCGGTGCCAATATCTGGTTTGTGGCCCAAACCTATAACATCAATTCGCACTATCCAGATGGCACACTGCTGTGGGGCGTTGGCGCGCTAGCCGCGGCATTGCTGGTGCCATCGCGGGCGGCGTTGGCATCGGCCCTCGCGATTGGTGTCTATTGGACTTATCAGGAGACATTTGAGTTTCAGCGAATGATCCACCTGCCTTTCCTGGCGTTTTGGGCGGTATGCGCGGCGCAGTCGGCGTTGCTGAGCTGGCGGCCGGGCATTCACCTGTCTGCGCTGTCGTTGATATTCTGGCTGGCGATTTCGTATCAGGGACTGAGGACGTTTTTGGGTTGGAGCGATGCCGAGGTTCTGACGGTGTATGTGTTTGTGCCGCTGATGATATGGTCGGCCAGTCAAATCCGAGAGAGCGGACCGAATGCGATCCAGATGTCGGTTGGGCACTACGCGTTCTTCGTATTCCTGGCGGCGTTTGCGGGCCTGCATTTGGCGGATGGAGCACAGGCTGGTGCGGCGTCCACCTGGCTGGGATTTGCGATTGTGGCGAGCGTGCTTTCGCTTGGGGCAGTCGCGCTGTCTATGCAACGCAAGGGGTCTACTGGCCTTGATCTGGCAGGTACGGGGTTTGCTGCCATCGCGACGCTGAGCTATGTGTTGCTGGTCAAAACGTCGGACGATCAGTACGACATTCCCTACACGATCACGACGTTGATTGTAATATTGTGGAGCCTGTCGCGCGGTGCGCGGCTCGACGACCGCTTTGTTGTCAATTGGTCGGTGGTCGCGTTCGGCTTGTGGGTGCTTTACACCTATTTCAAACTGTTCGGCGGGCTGATGGATCAGGCCGTGTTCTTCACGTTTGGTGGTGTGTTGTTGATTGCGCTGGCGTTGGGTCTTGAACCCTTCCGGCGGCGGCTTGTGGCAAAAGATAAACCTTCCGCACCGGTTGTTACGGGAGAACCAAAATGATCGCGCTCCGGGTTTTGATTGTTGTGGCGCTGCAGACGGTGGCGCTAGCTTACATGATCTATGACCGCCAGGCGATGCTGGACTCGTCGCGGGTGGTGACGTTGAAGGTCATACCTGTCGATCCGCGCGATATCTTTCGCGGCGACTATGTGGTGCTGAGTTACGCGATTTCGCGGATCGATACGCAGACACTCGAAGGCGAGGACAGGTTTTCGAGCGGCGACACAGTGTTCGTGACGATGCAAAAGCAGGGCGAAGACTGGAAAGCGGTCGGGATCAAAAGCGGCGTGCCCATGATGGTTCAGGGCGGCGTGCCGTTACGGGCGACAGTCCAATACGCCGATGGCTCATGGATCAATCTGACCTACGGCATCGAAAGCTATTTTGTGCCGGAAGGCACCGGGCGCGCCATCGAAGACGAGGCGCGCAAAGGCGAACTCAGCGCCGACATCGCGGTTGACGCGCAAGGACGCGCGGCCATCAAGGCCATGCGCCGCAATGGGAATGTGTTCTACGTCGAAGGCGTGTTTTAGGGTGCGCCGCTGGGCAGCGGTCCAAGCGGGAACGGTTTGTCGTCGCTGATCATCAGAATGTAGGACAGGCATTGCCCGACATATCGTGCACCAGCGGTGACGAAACTCTTGAACTGCGGATGGACCTCACGGCTGACGGCCATCATGACCCACAAGACGACGGCAGACAACAATACCAGCCAAAACGCGCACCAAGCGGCGAACGCAAAGAATACCGAGAGGATCAGCCGCTCCCAAGGGAAGGCTGCGCGGGTCTGCGCCGGTTCGGTTGGGACTGGCGGTTCGTATGAGGCGTCTGACTGGGGCATGAGTGGTTCTCCCGAATCGTCGCAAGCGACGTGAGGCCATTAGATGGGGTGCCCGGGTGCGCGATCAAGATGTGCAAAAGTTAACTCAGCCAGGTTCGCCGACGGTCAAAGAGCGGAAACAGCACAAGACCGGTGAAATAGCCACCCAAGTGAGCCTCCCATGCAACCGCAACCGAGAAAAAACCTTCGGCACTCATTCCTGAAAGCCCGAAGACAAGGTTGATTGCCACAAAGACCGCCGATGCCAACAGCACTCGATAACTGAACAAAGGTGCGCACGGTGGAGGCCACCCCGGCGGCCCCTTGGGATCGATGAAGACGATTCGAAAGACACAGCCCATCAATCCGGATGTCGCGCCGGATGCGCCGATGGCGTAGTCGTGCGACCCCCATTGGGCGATCACAAATGCCAGCGCCGCGCCGAACGTGGTGACCGCCAGGATGGCCAAAAATCTCGCGGGTCCGACCCTGCGTGCAACGATGGTGCCTGCTGCCAGAAGCCACAGCGTGTTGGCAATCAGATGTTCCACATTCGCATGCAATAATGCATGCGTGAACATCGAACCCATTACAGCCAGTGCGTACTCGTAGAAACCAAGGCCGCCCGCCAGCCACATGCCAATTTTCTGCGGGATCAAGGCAAAATTGGCAATCACCCACTGGTATTGCCCGTCGCTCAATAACTGCGAGCCTGCATGAACAAGTGCCAGCACGGCTATACAAATATTGACGACGCCCGGCGAGCGCAGCATCGGTTCGCGCGCCTCGTGTTCAGGGGATCTGGGATCGATGGTGGCGCCCACTAACGCCCGCGCATCAAGGCCGCTTCGACGAGGGGCAGACGGTCGTTGCCGAAGTACATATCTTCGTTGTTGACGAACATGGTGGGCGAACCAAATCCGCCGCGCTTGATCAGCTCGTCGGTATTTGCGCGCAGTTTGGCTTTGACCTCAGGCTCATTGATGCGTTGCAGAAACTCGGCTGCATCGTAGCCAAGCGGCGTCACGATAAGGCTGAGAACTTCCGGCAGGCTGATGTCCTGTAGATCGCCCCAATAGGCCTCGAACACGGCGCGCGTGTAAGGCACGATCTTGCCGTCTTGAAGTGCAATGAGGGCGCCGCGCATGGCGCGCACGGAATTGACCGGAAACACCGCCGGTTGACCGATATGAATTCCGGCGAAGTGGGCCCAGTCTTCCAGGTCCTTGGTGTAGTACGCCGCTTTGAGCGGATCGGGATTGGCGCGGCGCTCATAGACGTCTTGATTGACCGCATTGAATACGCCACCGACCAGAATCGGCTTCCAGACGATCTCGGTCTTTGTGCGCGCGGCGACATCGTGCACGCGCGTGAAAGCGAGATACGTCCACGGGGACGAACAGTCAAAAAAGAATTCCAGTCGTTTGGCCATGGAGGTCAGAGGCCCAATACCTGTTTTGCGATGACGTTCTTTTGAATCTCTTCCGTGCCCCCTTCAATCGTATTTGCGCGCTGGCGGCAATAGAGCGGCATGGCATTTTTTGCGTAGCCCGGACCAACCGGGGGTTGGTTCCAGCCTTGTTCCAGCGCTTCCATCTGCCAGGGCGAGCCGTAATATTAATCCGTCCATAAGTAAATTCATCTTTAGGCGGCGTATTTGAGCGATGGCTTTTGAAAGAAAGAGATGATTTTCCGGCTGTCGTTTTGCAGATCG
>JAWXBO010000158.1:0-6803 GCA_034440175.1 Alphaproteobacteria bacterium | reverse complement strand
TTGTGGTTTGTTCCATTGTTTCGTCGCCAGCCAAGTCTTGCTCGTCGAAGGTCTGGGACTGGGTCTCACTCAAATAGCTGAACAAAGATTCCGCCCGTGCACCTAAATGAAGCGCGGTGTCGCGGGCTGTGGCCGGATCGTGCGTGGCTTTGGCGACAAAGCGCAGCTCGCTGCTGATGGCGTGAAGCTCAGCACGTAGCGCTGTGGCTGAGGGCTCGACGACGCCTGCGCTTGCTTCGATGGCTTGGGCGTGGCGGGCGAGCGCGTTGGACATTGCTTCCGGCTCAGCGTGATCCAGCGCTTTGACGTCTTGGGCGAAGGCGCCGAGAGCCGATTTGAGTGCGAAGGCTGGATCGGCGGTTTCGGTGCCGGCATTCATTTCCTCGGTCAAGTTTTTCAGACGCTGCATGATTTCGTTTATGGGTACGTCGGCGAGTGTGCGATGCGTAGGCCGCAGGGGCTCGTCGCTGCTGTGGGGCAGAGTTGATGCGGGCATGTCGGCGGTCATCATGATGCGTTCTTCCGTGATGCGCATGGCGAGTTCGCGCACTTCGGATCTGATGGCTTCCAATTGCTGGTGGAAGCCGGAGGCGAGAGCGCCGAAGTCAGGCGCTTGCGGCTGGACCGGTAAATCCTCGCGGAAGAGCCGCACGACGTCTTCGAAGTTTTCGACAGATTTACCGGCGCGCTCTCCGGCTACGGCGTTGCGCTGTTCGAGGGCGCTTGCGGCTGTCGACATGGCCGCGATTGTGTCGAGTGCTTTGGCCTGGATCGTGCCGAGAGCATCTTCGATTGTTTTTTCCAGCGCGCCGAGGCTGTTGATCTTGCTGGTGAGGCGTCCATCCACGTGACCGACGACACCGTGAAGCTGGGTTGCCAGGTCCTTGATGTTTGCGCCGGTCGATGTCGCGTCGGATGAAATCTTGTCGCAGGCGGCGAAGAAGGCGCCTTGAATGGTTTGTGCGTCGTCTGCGGCTTTTTTGAAAGCTATGATTGAACTGGTAATGCCATCGACTGCGTTTCCGGTTTTTTCTTTTATCGTCGCGACAGCTTCGGCCAATTGTTTGCCGTTGTGTTCGAACTGGCCGCCGATATGAGCGAGACGCTGGGTGCGTTCGCTGGCAGTGTCGACTATAGCTGTCATTGAGGCGTGCATGTTTTCCGCAGCGCTTGAGATGGCGTGGGCCGCTTGCGTGCGAATGGCGCCTGCGGCTTCTTCGAATTTGAAGCCGTATTGTTCCAGCCTTTGGACGGCCTCATCGATGTGCTGGCGTTGCTCACCTTGCATGGCGGACATTTCTGTTGTCGCCGTTTTCAGGGCTTGGGTCGCGGTGGTTACACCTGATGCCAGCTTCTCGAGCAAGACCGAAGCGCCGTCATCCAGGCGAATGTGAAGTTCGCCTTTTTCGGCGAGGGACTTCAACGCCTCGGTTTCGGTGAGACAGCGGCGAAGTTTTTCGCCGGCACGTGCCAGTGTTCCAATTTCATCGGTACGCTCCGTGCCCCAAACAGGCTGGGTCACCTGGCCGTCGCCGACGGAGGTCAAACTGCGTTCAAGTGACTTTATGGGCTGAGTGATTCCCAACTGCAACAGTCCGGCGGCGGCGAGCAAGCCTACGACCAGCAATGCGAGAGCTGCGACAATGAGCATCTGACTCCAGCTCAACGCCCAGGCGACGCTGCCCATCTGGTGGGCCTGGGTTTGCGAGCGCAAGCGCTCGAGGGCGGTGCGCAATGTCAGATAGGTCGCTTCCAGCTGGGGAATTTGGGGCATGGATTGGAGTGCACCCATGCTGTCGGAGCCTCGAAGGGCTGCTGGACCCAATTCGGGCGCGGTCCGGGCAACTTCGGCAAAGGCTTCGACAACGCTTGCTGCATCATTCAGTGCGCGGTTTGCTGCTGGCGTGTCCGTGTAGAGTTTGCGCAGACTGTCGAGCGTGCGCGCGGATTCCATCGCATGGCGGGTCATTTGCTCGCGCATCACGATATCGCCGGTCGCACGGTACGAGCGATAGGCTTTGAGATAGCCGTCATAGCCCAGCGTCTGTTCGACGGCCGCAATTTGCGTTGCCACCTGCAGGCTGGCTGACGCAGGGTCGCTGAGGCCGCGTTGAACTTCACTGACAAAGCCAATGAAATAGCTGCCACCAACAATCAGTATGACCGCAACAAGTGCGGCTGCCGCGGCAAAGGCGCGGCTGATCCATGAAAGCGTGCGCACTGTTTTCCCCCTGGAGCGGCCGAGCCGCTCGCGCATGCTGCGATTCGTTACCCTAGTGTAAGGGACACAGCTGCCACAGAGGAGAGAAACAACAATTCGTTAACGGCGATTGCGCTCGATGCGTTCCAGAATTGAGTCCATCCGCTCGAGGATGGTGGCAAGGCTTACGACGGCTGTTTCGTGCGCGGTAACCCAAGCGGCGACATGGCGTTTGAGACCGGCATGAAGCGCGTCAAGTTCGCAGGCTTCGGTCACGAGGCCTTCGGTGGCCGAATGTGGAGATGGAACTGACGTCGATTGCGTCGCGTGCGCGGTGGTCATTTCTTTTGTCTTGCTCCCGCCAAACGGCGCTTGCGAATTTGTTTTTGTCTGAAGCAACGCTAAACGCGACAAGTAAAGAGTGCGTAAGTTTTGCGATCAGTTTCCGCGTTGGACGGTCAATGAGCGCCGCGGTTTCATGTAGAACGTGTCTTGAATGTCGGTGCGCGACAAAAAATCCGCGAATATCGGATCATAGCCAAATTCGATTTCTGTCATGATGGCGCCTTGAAATGGTGCAATCAGATCGTCGGGAAATTCAGCGTCAGAGACGACGGAATTTACGACCCTGGGTGTTGCGTTCATCGCATCGCTCCAGGCAACGCGTTTGGTGCCATCGGCATCCATAACAACCGAGGTTATCACAAAGGTGGCGTTTGAAGAACTCATTGGCGCCAGAATCACGTTAAGTGCACCCATGACGTCGTCCATTTCGTCGTCGCCGATGAAGGTATCCTGGGCGACGAGGTCGGCCGCCGTCGAGGCAACACTGGCGACACGCCGGGCGGCCATGACGTAGTTTGATACCTCGACAACACCCAGAAACATTACGACCATCACGGGCAGGATGAAGGCAAATTCGATCGCCGATACACCGTCTTCAGATTTGTGAAATCGCTGGAGGAATTTCATGACGCGGCCTCAATTTCCAATGACGAAGGGTTCGTTGCGAAATGCAGCCGAGGCCGACAATAAACGGCTGCCTGAGGACATGTCCGAAAAGCTGGTGGCTACCGGCGTCAACATGGGCCAGGAATAGTAAGCGCGCACAACAATGACGTCGCCCGCCGCTCCCATTTGAAACTGGGTGTTGCCGGCCAAGTTGCCATTGCCATCCAGCGCTGCCGGAAATGCAACCATGTTGAATCCGTCGAAGCGGCGGACGTCAACCATCAACCTTCCATCACAACTCAGGATTGGAAATATCCGGTCACAGATGAGTGTTTTGAACTGCGACGAGGTCAGTCCAGAAACTTGGGCTTGACCTGTGCGAATTTGGCGTGCCGCGGCGGAAACGCCATTTTCCAGCGCGGTCGTTGCAAAGTAGACCAGCGAGACTTCAAAAATTGCAAACATCAAAACGATAAATGGCAGGGCTACAATGGCGAACTCTATCGCGGAGGCGCCGGTGTTTGCCCGCTTGAAGCGGCCCAAGAAGAGCGTCAGCCGGAGCATTGGCCTCATTGGAGTCTCCTGAAATTTTCTGAGTAGTTCAGTCGCGTGTGGAACAACTGCAGACTATCTCAGCCAAGCCTTTGAATACTGTTACCGGAAAGAATCCCTTATGGTTGATTGATTTCAAGGTGAGTAAAGCGTTTCCACGGCATGTGTGGCGAGGGATTGCAAGGAATTAGAAACCATTCGAACAAATTTTCCGCGGAGATTGACACGGGTTGTTTCGCTTTGCGGGTCAAACTTCGTGGTCAGTCTGGAAGCAGGGCGTGTCCGGGCAAATTGGGGATCGTCAACATGTGGCCATTGCTGTTTCAGTTGCGCGAAAAAGTGTGTGTGTTTGCGCGCGCCAAGTCCGGCCAAGTCGCAATGACGTTTGGGCTTGCTTTGGTCCCGATGATTTTGGCGATCGGGTGCGCCGTCGATATGAGCCGGGCGGTGGTTGTGAAAATGCGGCTGGGTGAAGCACTTGACGCGGCGGCTTTGGCGGTTGGCGGCACTGTGGGGCTGAGCGATGCTGAAATGACGGCCATGGCGCACAAGTTTTTCTATGCGAATTACCCCGATGCAGAGCTTGGGACGGTGACTTCGCTTACGGTCTCGGGTGCGAGCGACAATTCCAACGTTGTCAATGTCAGAGGTGCGGCCAAGGTTGAGACCGCATTTATGGGCCTTGCCGGTATCGACTATATCGACGTTGCGGTCGATGTGCAGGTGACGCGCGAGTCCAAGGGACTTGAAATTGCGCTTGCATTGGATAACACCGGCTCGATGGCGTCCAACGGCAAGATCGGCGCGTTAAAGACCGCGACCACGACCTTGATTGATATTCTGTTCGGCAACCAAACCGCTCCTTCGGGCTTGAAGATGTCGCTGGTGCCATTTTCGCAAACGGTGAAAGTGGATAACAATATGTTTCTGAACAATGGCTGGATGGACATCAATGGTCTATCGAGTACGGCCCGGCTCAATTTCGACAACAACAAATACGCGTTTGCCGTTTGGGCGACGATGACCAATAAAAGCTGGGGTGGTTGCCTGGAGGCGCGGCCGGGTGGGTTAGAAGGAACCGACGATGCGCCGAGCGCCGGGTCGCCTGACACGCGATGGGTGCCATACTTCGAGCCCGATGGGCCGGATGGTTCGGCCTACAGCGGATACACTACCTATGTTTCAGACGGTGGTTCAGGCAATCAGGATACCCGTTTGAAGCGGTCGTCCAAGTATTCGGGAAAGAACCTGACCAATCCCAATGCAGACTGCAACATGCAGAAGATTTTGCCGCTGACAAACAACCGGAGTGCGTTGCAGGCCTATGTCAATGGCATGATCGCGACCGGCTACACGCATGTGGCGATCGGCGCGGGGTGGGGGTGGCGGACACTTTCACCAAGCGCGCCCTATACAGAGGGTGCGGCCTATGACAATCCTGATTGGCAGAAAGCGCTGGTGTTGTTGACTGACGGGTTGAACACGGTGCAGTCGAACAACACGTGGCACAAGTCCACGTACACTGCCTATAATTACCTCATCCGCAATCAACTTGGGACGACGAACGCGGCTGCAGCTGAAACACAGCAGGATGTTCGTACGGAAGCGGTTTGCGCGCGCATCAAAGATGAGGGAATCCGGGTCTATGCAATTCTGTTGCAGGAAAATGCGCAACGGGCAAAAAACCTGATGCAGGCGTGTGCGTCAGATCCTTCGCTTTATTTCGAGTCGCCGTCGTCAGCGGATCTCGAGAATGTGTTCACGGCGATTGCGCAGGATCTTTCGAACTTGCGGCTTAGCCAGTAGTCGAGGGATTGGAATCAAAAGGCCCGGCGATTGTCTGCCAGCCTTTTCCTTGGTCAGGTTTCCGACAGCTAGGGTTCCGTCACAAACATATGAATCCACGCGAAGACGCAGAAGTGCGCGCGCTGTCCCCCATCCCCTGCAGCCCGCCCTCGCCAAGGGGCTTCGGCGGGCGCAGGTGCTTCCCCCGCAAGCGGAGGAAGATGACAAACTCTTGTGTCTGCCCCCGCTTGCGGGGGAAGTGGCTGCGCCGCGTTTGCGGCTGCAGACGATGGGGGGAGTGACGCGAGGCCCCTGGGTTGCCGGGTCAAGTACCCGGCCATGACGAAGGCAACTGCATGCCCACACATGACATCGCTTATTGTATTGGTGTGGCTAGGGTTTTGTCGAAAGGTCGCTGCCGGCTTTGCCGACTTCCATTTTGCCGCTGCCGTTTTTAATTTGGACGTCAACATCGGCGTCACCCATCGTGACGGTGCGTTCACAACGTGGGGAGCAGGCAAGATTGTGTTGTTGATTGCCGCGATACAACGTGACCTGGGCCAGGTTGACGGTGCCTACGGTTATTTGGGTGTTCAGGATTTCGATCCCGTTTGCATCCAGAGCAATCACGTTGGTGTTGCCGAATAAACGGCCTTGCACATAAATCGTTTTGTCGTTGACCAGCAGCGCTTCTGCGATCGAGGCATTGCCAACCACGACGGTTTTCGCCGGCTGGTCGAGGTGAATAGCGGTGGCTTGATCGTAGGGGACTGTAAGATGGGCGGCAGTTGTAGGCTTCATGCCATCTGCGATGGCTGAAGTTGACACTGTTGCCGCGGCCAGTGCCGTAGCTGCAAACAAGGTGACGCGCAGGGCTTGCATAAAATTCTCCGCATTCGTTGGACTTAGGCCTGAAGGCAGGGTGCCTGAAAGCGATTAAAGATGTCTGAACCGTACTTCACCGGGTGAACCGGTTTTGGCGTCCGCTGTTCCACAATGAGTCATCTTATAGTAAAAAAATTTCATTTTGTTGTTTGTGGTTACACATGTTTAAACATGACTGTAGTATAACTTCAGCTATCGAGCGGTTTCAGGCTATCTCCTGCCGGTTTAATCATCTATTCATCGGTCTTGGGTAGCATCACTCATGTTTACAAGAGACGGGATCAACTCGTCTCGGTGAACTGGTGTAGTGGTGTCACTTGAAGGAGGCCTCAATGAGCCGCTTTATTTCTCGCTTTATGAATGACGAATCCGGTGCAACTGCCATTGAATACGGTTTGATCGCCGCGTTGATTGCCGTTGCAATTATCGG
>JAWXBO010000157.1:0-22543 GCA_034440175.1 Alphaproteobacteria bacterium | reverse complement strand
GCGAACATAGTCGTCGTCTTCGAAGAACGTCCTCTGCCGCCGGTTGCCACGCTGCGTGACATGGTGCGGACAATCGGGAACAACAACGCGAGCGATCCGAGGCATGCGCGAGTTTGCCCGACGGGGGCCGGTATGTCAATTAAGTATAGCGTCCCTTAAATTTTTGGGGTCTGCCCCTGCCGGAGTTCTGTTTGCGCTCGAGGCCCAAGCGAGCCCGACCGGCACCATCGACAACTCTCCGCCGCCTCGGACCTCAAGGTGATTTTGCGCGGCGGCATTTCCGGCGCGCCGCGTATCGCGCGCCATGTCTGGCGCATGTGTGTGGGGCTGTTCATTGCCGCAGGCTCGTTCTTTCTGGGGCAGCAGCAGGTTTTCCCTGAGTCCGTTCGTGGCTCGGCAATTCTCTTTGTGCCGGTCTTTGCCCCGCTTGTGTTGATGATTTTTTGGCTTGTGCGGGTCCGGCTCACGAATTGGATCAAGCGTGAGGGGACCGCATCCAGTACCCACAATCAATAATCACTGATACATACTTGTCCGGTCCGGAGTT
The DNA here is from genome assembly GCA_034440175.1 of Alphaproteobacteria bacterium. GTDB lineage: Bacteria > Pseudomonadota > Alphaproteobacteria > Micropepsales > Micropepsaceae > SZUA-430. Next base: position 21,996 of record JAWXBO010000157.1, on the reverse strand, counting down.
TGTGATTAGTAAGAAATTTCGCCGCGAAGCCGCGAAGGACGCGAAGAAGAGTGATCCAGCCGGTGAAAGTCCGGACTAGATAGGAGGTAGCGTTCGACTGGTAGCGCGTCTCGCCGTGGCCGGAGACCTCATCATGCACGAAAGGATCATGCCGGAACCTGGGAGGCCTCGCTCCGCAGTGACGGGCAACGCAAGTGCCGCTGGCCCGTAATCACGCAAGCGATTCCGGGCCGCGACGGGAAGTTCGAATGGACGAAGCCGTCGGGGGACAAGCGAGGGTTCGGACGAGGTTCATAGTACCAATGAAGCGCTCGAACATTTTCGTGAGGAGCGGAGGCGGAGAGCGTGGAGGGAAGGAGCCCCGGTCAAGGGAAAGATTGGCGATAGGTCGCGTGCCGGACTCTGTGCCGGCAAACGCGAGTCTTCTATTGTTTGTCTGCAGACTGGAGCTGCAATGGGCACCCAATGCCCCGAACGCCAGTCACGTTCGACCTTTGGCAGGAGCGGGGTCGCGGGAAAGCCGCACGCCGGGGTCTGTGCGGGGGGCGGTGAGCAATCACCGTCCCTACCGCGACCCGAAACTTCCACGAAATAGAGCGCCTTACAGTGCCTCGATGGCCGTCTGGCAGGGGGAAGGTGGTTGGTCGGCGCGTTTCATAGTGTCTACCACGCGTTGTTTTTCGGCCACGTTGAGGTCGATTTCGCTGGCGATGGATTTGATGAGGGCGTTGGCCTGGTCCTGGGTGAGGGAGCCGCCTTCAACGGCTGTGTCGATGACCGTGCAGGCGCCCAGATAGGCACCGCCAGCGCCGCCGACGACGCCGCCGAGAACGAGCCCGGCCGTTCCGCCCAATACGAAGACCAACAAGAATGCTAAAAACCGGCCCATGTGACGTTTCTCCTCAGTTGTATGCATACAGTATGTGGCTCTCGGGGGTTGATTCGCAAGTGCCGCGTCAACTGCGTCTGCGGGCCGCGGCTTGCGGGCTTGAAGTTGCGCTTCATTGTCAGTAGTTTCTGTCTTGACAGAAATAACTGTCAGGACGATCCCCATGTCCCTTTCCCCGGTTGTCGAAAAGATTGTGCTCCATTGGGGTGAAATGGGAGCGCGGTGGGGGGTTAATCGCTCGGTGGCGCAGATCCACGCCTTGCTGTGGCTGAATGGCCGGGCAATGACGGCGGACGAGATTTCCGAGACGCTAGGGATTGCGCGTTCGAACGCATCGACATCATTGGATGAACTGCAGACCTACAGACTGGTGACGCTGGTGCATGTTATCGGCGACCGGCGCAATTTCTACGAAGCCAAAGGCGACACTTGGGACGTGGTGCAGGCGATTGTCGATGAGCGCAAGAAGCGCGAGATCGATCCGACACTGGTGGTGTTGCGTGAAGCGCGGGCTCTGGCCGAGAGCGATGCATCGACGCCCGCCGATGTGCGAGAGCGTGTGACCGAAATGCTGGGCTTTATTGAGCGCATGACGGGCTGGTATGAACAGATGCGCCGGGTGCCGCGACCGACTCTGCAACGGCTGATCAAGCTGGGCGCGGGTGTGGCACGTTTCATCACCAGAAAGGCCAGCTGAGCATGGCGTCTTTGTTGTGGAGTGGTCCACGAGCGGTGTTTGAGACGCTTGATGGTCAAAGCAACGATACAATTGAGCGCATTATCGGCGCGCGTGCCTGGCAGTCATTGCCTGAGGCGGTGCGGCGGCGCTTCGAGCGCGTAACGTCTGCTACCTATCATGGCAAGACCGAAACACGCCTGAATGTGGTGGGGCGATTATTTTCATGGGCGCTGTTTCCGTTTGGGGCGCCGATTCCTGTTTTGACCGGCGTGCGTAAAGCGCTGGTTCAAGTGAACGTCAAAGATGGCGGCATGTCATGGACGCGAGTGTATCGCGGGCCGCTGGGGTTGGCGTTCCAAGTGCGTTCGATCAAGCGGCCGTCGGAGGATGGGCGTTTGTTCGAATGCTGTGCGGGTGGATGGACGATGCTGCTTGATGTCTTCGCCGGCCAGGGCAGCCTCGTCTTCCGCTCGTGCAGGTTTTTCTGGCGGATGGGCGGGGTCAGCTTCGCGTTGCCGGTGTGGCTGACACCCGGCATTGCCGAGGTCCGCCACACCGATCTTGGGGCCGGCCAGTTCCGCTTTACGCTCACATTCGATCACCCCTGGTTTGGCCGCACGGTGTTCCAGGACGGTGTGTTCGATGATCCACTGGAGTGACAGATGAGTGTCGTAGCTCTTGCCCTGCTGTCGCTGCAGATTGTGCTGGGGGCGCTTGACAATTTGTTGCATCATGAAATTACCGAGCGGCTGGCGTCACGCGTATCGGCGCGGCGCGAACTTGCCCTTCATGCGGCGCGAGAGTCGATCTATGCAGTTCTGTTTCTGGTATTTGCGTGGATGGAGCCTCGCGGGATTTTCGCCGTTGGTGTATTGGCATTGTTGCTGGGTGAAATTGTCATAACGATTGCCGATTTCCTTGAGGAGGACCGGTCGCGGCATTTGCCTCCTTTCGAACGCGTGCTGCACACAGTATTGGCCTTGATGTATGGCGGGTTCGTGATTGCGGTGGTTCCGTGGCTGGTGATGTTGGCTGAGGTGCCGAGTTCGGTACAATTCGTCAGTTATGGACTGGTGTCGTGGTTTTTTACGCTGGCGTCCATTGGGGTGTCGGCGTTTGCCATTCGCAATTGGGTTGCGGTGCGCCATTTGGGAAGTTTGAAGTTTCAAATCCCGGTTGTTCCCGAGAGCGGACGGACGGTTCTTATCACAGGCGGAACCGGCTTTGTCGGCAAGGTCGTGGTGGAACGATTGTGCGCGCGCGGCGATCGCGTCATCGTTCTGACCAGAGACGCCAGGCAATCAAAGACTCTCTTTGGAGCGCGGGTGATGCATGTCGAGGCGCTGGCGCACTTGCCCAAAGAAATCCGCATTGATGGCGTGGTGAACCTTGCCGGTGCGCCGGTCATCGGACTTCCTTGGACGGCTTCACGACGGCGGACGATTCTGGATTCACGTGTCGCTCTCACCAAGGCGCTGGTTGACTGGATGAAAACGCTTGATCGGCTCCCGCGCGTTCTCGTCAGTGGCTCGGCGGTGGGTTACTACGGGGAGCGCGGGGACGAGGTGTTGAATGAGGATGCGCCTTGCGGTTCGGGCTTTGCAGCCGGGCTATGCGGGGCGTGGGAAGACGCAGCGTTTGGCGCGCGCGAGTCCGGCGTCCGGGTTTGCTGCTTGCGCATTGGGTTGGTGCTCGGCCGCAGTGGTGGTGCCTTGCCGCTGATGGCCTTGCCCGTGCGGCTGGCGATGGGCGCGGTACTTGGGGGTGGTCAACAATGGATGAGCTGGATCAGCCGCGATGATCTGGTGCGGATGATTGTCAATGCGATCGACAGCGATGGATGGAGCGGTGCCATCAATGCAGTTGCACCCGAACCGTTGCGGCATGCCGATTTTCAGAGTGCACTGGCGCGCACGCTGAAACGGCCTCTGTTTCTGCGCGTGCCGGCATGGGTGCTCAGGCGCGTGTTGGGCGAAATGAGTTCGGTTTTTCTTCATTCCCAACGCGTTCACCCGCAGAAGGCACTTGAATTGGGCTTTGGTTTTGATGTGGGCTGGGCCGCAGATGCCCTGATGTTGCAATTGGCACCGTTTGTGGATGAATTTCCCGTGATGAAAGAGCGGTTGCAATTGGAGGGGGCGATGAGGGAAACTGCGCCGAAATCACCCCTAGCTGACGGAACACTCGATGACCATCACGATTTACGGCGCGCCATTGTCCCCCTTCGTGCGCAAGGTGCGGGTGGTGCTCGCCGAAAAGAAGCTTGAGTATAAACTTGATCCGGTGTCGCCGTTTGCGCCACCTCCGGGGTTTGGCGACATCTCGCCGCTGAAGCGCATTCCGGTGATGCGCGACGACAGCGAAGGACCGGACGCCATCCTGCCCGACTCCTCGGCGATATGTGCTTATCTGGAGCGCAAGCATCCAGCGCATGCCTTGTATCCGTCGAAGGCCTTCGACTATGGCCGCGCGTTGTGGTTCGAGGAATATGCGGACTCTGATTTTGTGGCGACAACGGGACTTGGAATGTTCCGCCCGGTTGTTATTAACAAGTTGATGAAGAAAGATGCGGATATAGCGCTGGCCACGGACACCTGGGAAAACAAGGTGCCGCGCTTTCTCGAGTATTATGAAAAGGAACTCGGCGCGCGCTCGCATTTTGTTGGCGACAGCTTTGGCATTGCCGATATCGCGGTTGCGTCTCCTTTCGTGAACGTGGCGCACGCAGGGTTCGCGCCGGACGCCGCCCGGTATCCAAATCTTGTGCGCTTTCTTAATGCGATTTTGGCGCGGCCCAGTTTTGCAGCATGTGTCGAAGGTGAGCGCAAGGCGCTGGCGTCTTTGGGGCTGACCTACGCGTTGTAGGTTTTGGGGAGGCGGGGACTGTGCGGAAAATATTGTTTGCGGCTTTGTCGGCGGTTGGTGCGATCTTGACAGGAGTGTCCATGGCGGAAGACGCCGATCCGTTTCAGTGGCTGGAAGAGGTCGAGGGCGAAAAGCCGCTGGCCTGGGTGCGGGCGCAGAACGAGCGGTCGCTGAAAGCGCTGCAGGCGGATGCTCACTATGAGGATCTGCAGACCAAGGCGCTTGCCATTCTGGAGGCCAAGGATCGCATTCCGGTGCCGGGCTTCAGGGCGGGACAGGTTTACAATTTCTGGCAGGATGATGTGAACGTGCGCGGGCTGGTCCGGCGCACGTCAGTCAATGAGTATCGGAAAGCGGCTCCCCAGTGGGATGTGGTGCTGGATGTTGACGCGCTGTCGAAAGCTGAAGGCGCGAACTGGGTTTACCAGGGAGCTGGGTGCCTGCAGCCCGACGAAACCAAATGCCTGGTCAGTCTGTCCGAGGGCGGCAAAGACGCTGTCGAAATTCGTGAGTTTGACAACACCGCGAAAACATTCGTGGTTGGGGGGTTCCGTTTACCTGCGGGCAAACAGAATGCCGACTGGCTGGATGCCGATACGCTTTATGTGTCGCGCGATTTTGGGCCCGGAACGATGACGGAGTCGGGGTATCCGTTCGTGGTCAAGAAGTGGGCTCGCGGCAGCAAATGGGAAGACGCGGTTGAAGTCTATCGCGGCAAGGCAAGCGATGTCGCAGCGGGCGCGCGTGTTTGGCGCGACGAAAACGGCAGAGTGCAGGCCGTTGTGTTCACGCGCTACCCATCGTTCTTTGAGACTGAGTATTATTTGTCGACGGATGGCGAGCCTGTGCGATTGCCGTTTCCGCTAAAGTCAAGTTTGCAGACGTTGGTGTCAAAGCAAATCGTGTTGACGCTGGAGCAGGATTGGGCTTGGGGCGGCGCGTCCTTTGTGAAGGGCACGTTGCTGTCGTTCGATCTTGAGGCGTTGAAACGCGATAGCGCCACGGCGAAAGCGACGGTGGTGTATGCCCCGGGCGGGCGCGAGTCGATTGAACAAGTATCGAGTTCACGCAACCGGTTGCTGGTGACGGTCTATGAAAATGTGAAGGGCGCACTGTACTCGTTCAGGTTTTCGAAGGGCACGTGGACGCGCAGCCGGCTGAAACTGCCGGCCAATGCCTCAATCAGCGTTGTGTCGGCGCGATCTGAAGACGATCAGGTTTTCGTGAATGTGGCCGGGTTTCTGGAGCCGGACGGACTCTATTTTGGTGATGTCTCAAAGGACAATTTTCAGAAGGTGAAATCATTGCCGCCGCGCTTTGATGCATCGTCGCTTGCGGTCGATCAGTTTGAAGTGGCGTCGACGGACGGCGTCAAGGTGCCGTATTTCGTGCTGCGCAAAAAGGGTCTGAAGTTTGATGGTGGGAACCCGACGTTGCTTTATGCCTATGGCGGGTTTCAGGTTTCGATGACGCCCAGCTATTCCGGGACAGTTGGCAAACTGTGGCTGGAACGTGGCGGGGTCTATGTGCTGGCCAATATCCGTGGCGGCGGCGAGTTCGGACCGGCCTGGCATCAGGCGGGGCTGAAGACCAAGCGCCAGATTATCTATGATGATTTTGTGGCGGTCGCGCAGGATTTGGTGACGCGCAAGGTTACGACTTCGCGCCGGCTTGGTATCATGGGCGGATCCAACGGCGGGCTGCTGATGGGCGTTGCGCTGACGCAGCGTCCGGAATTGTGGAACGCGGTGGTGGTTCAGGTCCCGCTGCTCGACATGCTGCGCTATCACAAGCTGTTGGCGGGCGCGTCGTGGATGGGTGAGTATGGCGATCCGGCTGATCCGGTTGAAGGCGCGTTCCTGCGCAAGATTTCGCCTTATCACAACCTGAAAGAGGGTGTGAAATATCCGGAACCGTTCTTCGTGACGTCGTCGAAGGATGATCGCGTGCATCCCGGCCATGCCCGCAAAATGGCCGCCAGGATGGAAGTGATGAAACTGCCGTTCCTCTACTACGAAAACATCGACGGCGGGCATGCGGCGGCGGCCAATCAGCGCGAGCGTGCGAAACGGATTGCGCTGGAGTTTACGTATCTGTCGAGGAAATTGATGGACTAACGAAGTTGAGCGGAGGGGTGGAGTGGGCGCACGATCTGCTGTAGAATGCTCGTGCTTTCTGGATACAAGCAAATGATCGACGATTCGCGGATTGTGGCCGATCCTAAAGTTATCGTGGGCTAGTCCGTTGTGCGCGGAACGCGACTTTCCGTCGAGTTCGTTATCGGGCTGCCCGCGGAAGGGTGGAGCCGCAAGGAAATACTCGATGATTATCCGAGCCTGACGGATGACGACATCACCGCATGCTTGAACTACGCGCGTGATGATTTGAGTTCCGAACGAGTATTTGCCTCTGAATAAGTATGCACTTCCTCCGGGACGACTGGCCGGGACGTTTTTCTGTGATAGAACAATCTCGCATTCGTTCGCGCGACTTACCCGGAAATTAATGCCCTCTCATGCTTGACATACTCAATCTGAAGCGCACGCCATTCCACGAGCGCACGTCGCAGCTTAGCTTGGCGCAGAATTGGAGGCGTTGGGCGGGCCATGTTGTTGTTGGATCTTATGAGCTTTCGCTCGATCGCGAATATTGGGCCATTAGGGATTCCGCGGCGCTGATCGATGTTTCGCCGTTGATGAAATATGTGATCGAGGGTCCCGATGCTGCGCGCCTGCTGCACCGGGTGACAACGCGTGACATCTTCAAGTTGGCGATCGGCCAAGTCTATTACACCGGCTGGTGCGACGACGAGGGCAAGCTGCTTGACGATGGCACCGTGACGCGGTTGGAGGACAAGCGCTTTCGCATGACCTCTGCCGAGCCGTCGTTGCGCTGGTTGTCGATGAACGCGGTGGGCATGGACGTCAGGATCAGCGAAGTCACAGATCAGATGGCGGCGTTGAGCCTGCAGGGTCCCAAGTCGCGCGCCATTCTGAACCGCTGTTGCAAGGACACGATTGATAAACTCAAATACTTCCGGATGATGCACACCAGCATCGGCAACGTGCCGGTCAGCGTATCGCGCACCGGTTACACCGGTGATCTGGGTTATGAAATCTGGATGGATGCAGGGCAAGCCTTGCCAGTCTGGGATGCTCTTATGTCGTCCGGTGATGACTACGGCATCGCGCCGTGCGGCATTCTTGCGATGGACATGGCGCGGGTGGAGGCGGGTCTGTTCATGCTGGATGTAGATTACACTGCAGCGAACCACGCCTGGATCGGCGGGCAAAAGTCGACGCCCTTCGAGATGGGTCTGGATTGGGCAGTCAACCTCGACAAGAAGGGCTACTTCGTCGGCCGCCGTGCGCTCGAACGCGAAAAGCGCGAGGGGCCCGCGTGGAAACTCGTGGGCCTCGAAATCGATTGGGCCGGTCTCGAGCGTCTATTCGCCGACGTCGGGATGCCGCCGCAAATTCCTGGCATGGCCGTGCGCGGGAGTCTGCCGGTGATGCACTTGGGCAAACAAGTCGGCTACGCTTCGACCAGCACGTGGTCGCCGGTCTTGAAGAAGTACATTGCCCTGGTGCATGTGCAGCACCCGTACTACGAACCAGGAACCGCACTCACCATGGAGGTAACGGTGGAACACCACCGTCGCCAAACACCTGGCAAGGTGGTCAAGCTGCCGTTCTACGAACCCGAGTGGAAGAAGAAGTAAGTGTCAACCAACCAATACGACGCCATCGTCATCGGCGCGGGTCATAACGGTCTGATCGCTGGAGCCTATCTTGCGCGTGCGGGCAAGAAGGTTGTGGTGTTGGAACGTCGTGAGGTTGTTGGAGGGGCCGCTGTCACTGAGGAAATCTTTCCCGGTTATCGCTTCACCGAATTTTCCTACGTCGTCAGCCTGCTGCGCCCGGAAATCATCCGTGACCTCGAGCTGCCGCGCCATGGTCTCAAAATCTTGCCGCTGCCCAGTACCGTGACGCCGATGGACAACGGCGACTATCTCGCGCAATGGGGCGATCATGATCAGACCCGGCGCGAGATTTATCGCCATTCGCCGCGCGACGCGGAGGCTGCCGAGGAATACAGCCGTGTCATGGCGCGCGCGGCCAAAGCCATCAAGCCGGTGATCGGTCTGGTGCCGCCGGACCCGTCGTCGATGTCGCCGCGCGATCTGATGGGCCTGCTCAAGCTCGGCAGATATGCCAAAAGCCTGAGCGAGAAGGAACTCTACCGCATCGCGAAACTGATCACGCAGTCGACGGCTGACCTGCTGAACGAATGGTTTGAGTTCGATCCGCTCAAGGGCACCAAATCGGCGAGCGGCATCATCGGCACATTCCTCGGCCCCCATTCGCCGGGCACCGCTTATGTGTTGTTGCATCATTACATGGGGGAGATTGACGGTGCTTTCCGCGCCTGGGGCTTTGCCAAGAACGGTACCGGCGGCGTGACGGCAGCGATTGCAAGCTCGGCGCGCGCCTTGGGCGTTGAAATTCGAACTGGCGCATCGGTCAAGCAGGTGATCGTCAAAGGCGGCCGCGCGGCGGGCGTCGCGCTGGAGAACGGAGACGAACTGCAGGCGAAGGTCGTCCTGTCGGCTGCCGATCCAAAGCGCAGCTTTTTGCAATTCGTAGAGGCGAAGCACTTTCCTGAGGAGTTCACTCAGCAGATCAAAAACTTCCGAGTCCGCGGTTCGTCGGGCAAGGTCAACATTGCACTCAGCGAGTTGCCAAACTTCACTTGCCTGCCGGGCGAAAGCCCGCTGCATCGCGGCGCCATCTCGATCAGCCCGAGCATGGAGTACATCGAACGTGCTTACGACGAGGCCAAGTACGGCCAGTTTTCAAAAAACCCCTACATCGACATCATCATCCCCTCGATGATCGACCGCGATATGGCGCCGCCCGGCCACCACGTCATGTCGTGCTTCGTGCAATATGCACCTTACGACATCGAAGGCGGCTGGGACGACGCCAAGCGCGATGCTTTCGGCGAGACGGTGATCTCCACCATCGAGCGCTATGCGCCAAACATCCGCCGCGCCATCGTCGGCAAGCAAGTGATCACACCCAAGGACATCGAACGCATCGCGGGCATCACCGGTGGCAACATCTTCCACGGCGAGCTGTTGTTGCATCAGCTGTTCTTCCTGCGTCCGGCGGCGAAATGGGCTGACTTCCGTACACCATTGCCCGGGTATTACTTCGGCGCTTCGGGCGCGCATCCCGGCGGCGGCGTCATGGGCGCGGCCGGCAAAATGGCGGCGCAAGAAGTCTTGAAGGATTGGCGCTGATGGGGAGCTTCGACGTCATTGTCATCGGCGCCGGCCTGAACGGCCTCGTCACGGCGAATTATTTGGCCAAGGCGGGAAAGAAGGTGCTGGTGCTCGAACGCCGCGCCATTGCCGGCGGTCAAGCGGTGACCGAGTTCTTCGGCGAGGGATTCCAGGTAGACGCGCTACATGCTGGGGGCCAATTGCGCCCAGACATTGTGAGCGATCTGGGCCTGAATTTGCCTGCCTCTGTCAGCGAGCCGTTGATTTCGATTTTGCCCGATGGCCGCCGACTGCGCTTGACGGCGGACTCCAATGAACAAACGCTAGCGTCCATCCGAAGCATGTCCAAGCGCGATGCCGAACGTTGGCCGGAATTCGTTGCGTTCATGACACAAGCAGTTGCGTTCCTTGATGCCGCCTATCTTACTCCGATGCCTCGTTTGCCGCACGTTTCCCTCGCGGATGGATGGCCCCTCGCCAAGCTCGCACTCAAGCTGCGCCGCCTCGGTTCAAGGGGCATGTTCAAGGTGATCCGTGCGATGCCGATGTCGGCACTGGAACTTACCGAAGAGTGGTTCGAAACGGACGCCGTGCGTGCAGCGGTCGCCAGCGTCGCGATCAGCGGGCATACGCTGGGTCCCATGTCGGCAGGCACCGGTTACACCCTGATGCACAACTGGCTTAACCGCGGCGGCCTGGGTCAGCGACGCGTGGACGGCGGCACCGGCCGCATCGCCGATTCGCTGGTCGCATCGCTGAAGACGCGCGGGGGAGAACTGCGCTTGTCTATGGACGTGAAGAACGTGCTGGTCGAAAATCAACTCGCGCGCGGCGTGCGGTTGGCGAACGGCGAGGAAATCCTTGCGCAAACTGTCATCTCTGCTGCCGATCCGCGCCATTCGTTGCTCGATCTCGTAGGCGCGCCCGAGCTGCCGCCGGAATTCGTTTGGGCGGCGCAGTCGATCAAGATGCGGGGCGCGGTTGCCAAAGTGCATCTGCTGACCGACGGCCATCACGGTGTGCCCAAGGGCACGCTCGTCATCGCCCCGTCCGTTCGCTACCTGGAGCGTGCTTACGACGCGGCCAAGTACGGCGAGATGTCGAAAGAGCCCTATTTGGAAATCACGATGGCCGGCCGTGTGGTCTCACTACATTTCCAGTTCGCACCTTACAACTTGCGCAAGGGCGATTGGGAACAAGAGCGACCGGCATTGGAACGCTGCGCCATCGACACAGCTGCGGCCGCATTCCCAGAGCTCAAGGCGTCGATCCGGCAAGTCAAATCTCTGACCCCGCTCGATTTTGAGAAAACCTACGGCCTGACCGAAGGCGACCTCAACCACGGTCAGCTGATCCTCGACCAAATGTTCTTCATGCGCCCGATGCCAGGCTGGTCGAACCACAAAACCCCGATCGACGGCTTCTACCTCTGCGGCAACGGCATCCACGCCGGCGGCGGCATCAGTGGCGCCAGCGCCCGCAATGCAGCAAGCGAGGCGTTGAAGAGAAAGTGATCCCTTGGAGAGCGCTCTGGAAAATAGAGGCTTGGCGCTTACTGCAACGTTGCGCTGTCCAGGTTTAGTTTGTCGACTGGAATTCGTTCTAGGGTTGGGCGCTTTTTCTTGAGAGCTTTGAAAAATATCGCGCCGTCGCCGACAACCACGATGTTCGCGTTGGTGGGGTCGTAGAGGCGGGCGGCAACTGCCTTGACCTGATCGGGTGTGACCGCGCTGACGTCGGCGACGTAGCTTTGAAGTTTGTCGAGCGGGATGGCGAAGGCGGCGAGCTGGGTCAGTTGTGCACCCATGCCCGAAGCGGTTTCCACGTCGCGGCCGAACGAGCCGATGAGATTGGCTTGGCGGGCGCTCATTTCCTGTGGCGCGGGCAGCGCGTTGCCCAGCCGCTTGAGTTCGATCTCCATCAGGTCGACGACTTGTACTGCGGCGTCGTTGCGGGTCTGCGCCAGCGCGACGATGGGGCCTGGCGCGAGGCGTTGCGGCAGGCTGGAATTCGCGCCGTAGGACAGTCCGCGCTTGATACGGATTTCCTGGTTCAACCGCGCAGAATAGCCGCCGCCCAGGATCGAGTTAGCCACCAGCGCGGGGAAGAAGTCGGCGTGAGTACGCGCGAGGCCGCGCATGCCGAAGCTGACGGCGGCTTGGCCGGACTTCGGTAAATCGATGAGGACAACGCGTTCTCCGCCAGCTGATTTTGCCGCGTCGGGTTTGGGGCCAAGAGGTGTTACGGGCTTGGCCCAATCGCCGAAGAATTTTTCGGCGAGTTTGAAGCCATCTTCCGCCGCGACATCGCCGGAAATCACCAGCACCGCGTTGTCAGGACGCCAGTGGCCGGTGTGGAAATTCGCCAGGTCGTCGCGCTTGATCTTGGCGATGCTGATGGGAGAGGCGACGCCGCCGTAGGGCTCGGTTCCAAACAGCAGGCGCGACATCGCATAGCGCGCGACGTTGCCGGGCTGGCGCAGGCTGACTGACAGACCGTCAAGCGTTTGCTGGCGCTGGCGCTCGACTTCTTCCGCAGCGAAGGCCGGATTGCGCGCCACATCGGCCGCGATGGCGAAGGCTTCGCCAGTACGGCTCGACAGGGTTTCGAGCGAGACGCTGGAACTGTCAGCTCCGGCGGCAGCGCTGAGCGAGGCGCCCAGCGACTCGATCTGGCGGGCAATGTCGGTGGCGCTGCGCGTCTTGGTGCCTTTGCTCAGAACGTCGGCGGCAAGCGACGCCAGACCTGCGCTTGTGATGGGGTCGCTGCTTGATCCGGACAAAATGCGAAGTTCGGCGCTGACCAGGGGCAAGTCTCGCTTGGAAGCGACGATTACGCGCAGGCCGTTGGCGAGCATGCGTTCGGCGGGCACGGGCAGCTTTGCCGAAACAGCAGCGCCGGGGGCCGGCGCCTTGGCACGGCTCGCCTCGGGGGCGAGAGTGTAGATTGTGACTTCGGCTTTTGGGATATCGAGCTTTTTCGACTGGATCGTGGGAGAGAGCGCGATGGTGTCGGCTTTGGCATCCTTGGTTTTTGCGTCGGCCGAGAGGTAGCGGATCGTGATGCGCTGTTGATCGTTCAGGATCGTCTTCGCCACGCGCTGCACGTCGGCGGCGGTGACGGTCTGGATGGCGGCGAGCAGCTTGTCGGCGTATTTCGCGTCGCGGAAGCGAATGACCGAGTTTGCCAACTCCGTGGCGCGTCCGAAGGCAGTTTCGCGTTCGCTCAGCGTTGCAGAGACGAGTTCGTTTTTGGCTTCGTCGAGTTCAGCTGCTGTGACAGGTGCGTCACGCAGGCGGGCGATTTCGGTCATCAGGCTTTTCACGCCGTCGTCGGGCGATTTGCCTTCGCTCAACACCGCAGCGAGCGTGTAGGCACCGGGATCGCGCGTGGCCTCAAGGTTCGTGAAGACCTGGGCCGCGACCTGTTGGGTGTAGACCATCGACTGATAGAGGCGCGAGCTTTCGCCCTTGGCCATGATGGCGTCGAGCACGGTAAGAGCGGCGAGATCGGGACTGAGCGAATTTGGCTGCGGATATGAAATTGAAACGGCGGGCAGCGGCGTGTTGGGTTCATAGACGGTGTAGTCGCGCGGTGCGGTGCGTGCGGGTTCTTGCGCGGTGACGCGCGGAATCGGGCGCTTGGGTGTTGCGAGCGGCGCGAAATACTGATCGACCCATGTGTCGAGCTGGGCCTGATTGAAATTGCCGGAGACAACGAGCACGGCGTTGTCGGGTCGGTAATAAGCGGCGTGGAAGGCGCGCACGTCCTCAACGGTGGCCGCATCCAGGTCTTCGATCGATCCGATGCCCGGCCGGCCATAGGGGTGGACCGCGAAGTTTGCTTGCGCGAGATAGAGGCCGAACAATTTGCCATAGGGCGAGGCAAGGATGCGCTGGCGGTATTCCTCTTTCACGACGTCGCGTTCGGAGGCGAAGATCGTCTGATCGACGACGAGCGAGCCCATGCGGTCGGCCTCGGCCCACAAGATGCGCTCAAGATGGTTGGCGGGAACAACTTCGTAGTAGTTGGTGAAGTCGTCATAAGTCGAGGCGTTGTTGAAACCGCCGACGTCCTCGGTCAAGCGGTCGAGCGTTTCGGCCGGCATGTTGCGCGTCGCCTTGAACATGATGTGCTCGAAGAGATGCGCAAAGCCCGAGCGGCCGAGGGGATCGTCCTTGGAGCCGACGTCGTACCAAACCTGGACTGACACGTTCGCCGTATTGGCGTCGGGCATTGCATATACTTTGAGGCCGTTCGCCAGCGTGCGTTCGGTGTAGGCGAGTGGGGCCACCTTCAGCGTTTTGGCGCCGGGCTCAGTGGGCAGCTTGGTTGCGGGTTCGGAACAGGCCGTGACCGACAGAATAACCAGCGCCGACACGGCGGCGGATGCGAACGTTCTCATGAGCGACTCCCCAATTTGGCAGCAGGTTAAGCGAGTGCACGTGCCCGGCGCAAATCACGCGATTGTGTCACATGTGCGCCCACGACTTAGCAGTTTTTTTAACGCTGACGCATAGAGCCTGTGCTCTGCCTCCAGGATACGCGCCGACAGTGTTTCTTCCGTGTCGCCGGCCAGCACCGGCACTTCGGCCTGGGCGATGGCCGGTCCGGCGTCTAGCTCAGGCACGACGTAATGTACCGTGCATCCGGATATCTTCGCACCGGCAGCCAGGGCTTGCGCCTGGGGCTTCAGCCCACGAAACGCGGGCAGCAGGGAAGGGTGGATGTTGATGATGCGCCCGTTCCATTGGCGCACGAAACCCGGCGACAGAATGCGCATGAAGCCTGCAAGGCAGATGAACTCGATGTTTGCTGTGGTCAACACGCGATGAAGTTCCGCGTCGTAGGCCTCGCGGTCGCGATGTTCGCGGCGAAAGCGGGTTTGATCCACAAGTTCGGTCGCAACGCCGAGCGATTGCGCGATAGCGAGCCCCTCTGCATCAGGGCGGCTTGAGATAACCAATGCGATCTCGGCGGGATAATCGGGCGCGCGTGCGGCCTCGATGAGAGCACGCATATTGCTGCCGCGGCCCGAGATGAGAATGGCGACGCGTATCACGCGCTCAAGTGTCCGCGGTAGCGCACTGCCGGCTCACCTTTGCCTTTGATCAGATGGCCGATGCGGAAGACGCGCTCACCTGCTTCGGTCAGGATGGTTTGCGCTTGCGTTGCGTGTTCGGCCGACACAATCGCGATCATGCCGATGCCACAGTTGAAGGTGCGCAGCATTTCGCGCTCCTCGACGCCACCCATGCGCGGCAGCCACTGAAACACCGGCGGCAACTTCCATGCGCCCAAATCGATGTCGAGGTCGAGATCGTCCGGCACTACGCGTGGCGCATTCTCCGTCAAGCCGCCGCCGGTGATGTGGGCGAAGCCCTTGACTTGCCCGCCGCGGATCAAGGCCAAGGCACTCTTCACATAAATGCGGGTCGGCGTCAGCAAGGCTCGACCCAGCGTTTCGCCCTTGGTGAAGGGCGCTGGCGCGTCGTATTTCAACGCGTGGTCCGTAACGATGCGGCGCACCAGTGAAAACCCGTTCGAGTGAATGCCCGAAGAGGCCAAGCCCAGCACTACGTCGCCCTCGGCCATGTCGCGGCGTGGCAGGACCTGATCGCGCTCGACGGCGCCGATGGCGAAGCCCGCGAGGTCGTAGTCGCCGCGTGCATACATGCCCGGCATCTCGGCCGTCTCGCCGCCGACCAGCGCGCAGCCTGCCTGACGGCAGCCTTCGGCGATGCCTTTGACGACAGACGTAGCCATCGCGACATCGAGCTTGCCGGTCGCGAAGTAATCAAGAAACAGCAAAGGCTCGGCGCCCTGCACGACGATATCGTTGACCGACATGGCGACGAGGTCGATGCCGACGGTGTCGTGGATGCCGGATTCAATGGCGACCTTGAGCTTGGTTCCCACGCCGTCAGTGCCGGCGACCAGAAGGGGATCCTTGAATCCTGCGGCTTTGAGATCGAACAAGCCGCCGAACCCGCCCAAAGCCGCATCGGCACCGGCGCGCGCCGTCGATTTGGCCAGCGGCTTGATTGCCTCAACCAACGCCTCGCCGGCATCGATGTCAACGCCGGCCTGGGCGTAGGTGAGGCCGTTCTTGGGTGTGGTCATGGTGTTCCGTGGCCTGTTGGGTTGGTCGCGTTAAAGCAGAACTCAATAGTCAGGCCAAGCCAGAGGGATGCTTTGCTCACAGATGGTCCCTTCTATATGGTCCGCGCTCCATTTTGCGCCGGATTCATCTATTTGGTGCGCGAGAGACAGCGAAACATGAGCCAAAATCGAATCCTGATTACCAGCGCCCTTCCTTACATTAACGGCATCAAGCATCTGGGCAACTTAGCGGGGTCAATGTTGCCCGCCGATGTTTATGCGCGTTACCAGCGTGCGCGAGGGCGAGATGTCTTGTTCATTTGTGCGACCGATGAACACGGCACCCCGGCGGAACTGGCCGCCTTGGGTGAAGGGTTGCCGGTTGCCGACTATTGCGCGAAGTGGTGGGGTGTTCAGAAAAAGCTCTCAGACGGTTTCGGACTTTCTTTTGATCATTTTGGCCGGTCTTCCAGCGCACAGAACCGCGAACTGACGCAGCATTTTGCCAAAGTGCTGTGGGAGAATGGCCATATCGAAGAACGCACTACGCGACAGGTTTACTCCAAGGCCGAGGCGCGGTTTCTGCCGGACCGCTATGTCATCGGGACCTGCCCGCATTGCGGCTATGACCGGGCAGGGGGTGACCAGTGTGAAAACTGCACGCGGGTGCTTGATCCGGCCGACCTGAAGTCGCCGCGCTCTGCATTGTCGGGATCGACCGAGATTGAATTTCGCGACAGCAAGCATCTGTTTTTGAAGCAATCGGGGTTTTCGGACGAGTTGCGGGCCTGGATCAATTCCAAAGCAGAATGGCCTCAACTCGTTAGTTCGATCGCCTTGAAGTGGTTGGATGAGGGTCTGCAGGATCGCGGAATTACGCGCGATCTATCCTGGGGCGTGCCGGTGAATGCTGAGACCTGGGGTCCAAATCCGCAAGGGCAACGTCCAGACCTCGAGGGGCTGAAGGGTAAGGTGTTCTACGTCTGGTTCGATGCGCCGATCGAATATATCGGCGCGACGCGCGAGTGGGCGGATGCCGCACCGGGTTCGAGTGCGCGCGACTGGAAATCGTGGTGGGTGGGCGAAGAAGCGCAAGCCAAGGTTCGCTATGTGCAATTCATGGGCAAAGACAACGTGCCGTTCCACACGGTTGGCTTTCCGGTGACAATATTAGGCTCTGGGGAAAAGTGGAAGCTGGTTGATCAGATCAAGGGTTTCAATTGGCTGAACTATTATGCGGGCAAGTTTTCGACTAGCCAGAAGCGTGGCGTGTTCATGGATACGGCGCTGGAGATTTTGCCGCCGGACTATTGGCGCTGGTATTTGACCGCCAATGCGCCGGAGAGTTCGGATGCGTCTTTTACCTGGCAACACTTCTCCGACACGGTGAACAAGGACCTGGCGGACGTGCTGGGAAATTTCGTCAACCGGACTTTGAAGTTCACACAAGGCAAATGGGGCAGCGTTATTCCTGAGGGCGGCAAACCTGGTCCGAAGGAGACCAAGCTCACGGACGAGTTGGAGCGGCGCTTTGGCTTGTACTCGGCGTTTCTGGAAGACATTCAGTTTCGAAAGGCGGCGGCAGAGCTTCGCGCGATTTGGGTGCTGGGAAACGAATACCTGGCCGACGCGGCGCCTTGGACAGCGATACGGACGGACAAGGATGCTGCCGCCGTCAGTGTGCGGGTGGCAATCAATTTGATCCGGTTGTTTGCGATCTTGTCGCGGCCGGTTATTCCGTTTTCGTCGAAAGCGATGGCGGACGGTCTTGGGCTTGGACCGGACGATTTGAAATGGCCCAAGGGTAAAATCGCCGATGAAATCAATGTGTTGAAGGCGGGCCGTCCCTTCGAAGTGCCGCCAGTGTTGTTTGCGAAGATCTTGCCCGAGCAGGTGAGTGCCTGGGAGGCACAGTTCGGAGGCGCGCCAGCGTGACGACAGTGCGCGTGCTCGGAGCGGGCGATGCCATCGCCGTGCGAGATATCAGACTCGAGGGGCTGCGGCTTGCGCCGCAAAGTTTCGGGTCGTCTTGGGAGGAAGAAGCCGGGCAACCGCTGACCTGGTGGCAAGAGCGGTTGGCGGGCGCTGCACGAACACTGGGCGCGGAAGTCGATGGCGTGCTTGCCGGTCTTTTAGTTGTGTCCCTAAAATCGCGCGTCAAATTGGCGCACAATGCTGAGATAGGTGGCGTGTATGTGCGTCCTGCATTTCGCCGGCGAGGGGTTGCGAATTTATTGATGCAATCTGCAATGGACATGCTGCGATGCGGTGAGTTCGCCGGACAGGCCAAGTTTGCAACTCTGCATGTGACGGCAGAAGATGACTCAGCACGCGGGTTGTACGAACGCTTCGGTTTCAAGGTCTGTGGACAACTTGAGCGAGAGCTTTGCGTCAACGGTATATTCTACGATGAGTTGTTGATGCGCACGGGACTCTCGTAGCCACTACCCTTTTGAGTAGTTGAATTGCACACGGAAATGTTTCAAGTTTGAAACACAGAAGGGGCCGGACTGCTGATGGGGATCAGTGCCGGTGCGGGGAAGTCCAGTTGGGGGCTTTTCATGCCGCGTCAAGTGACGTTCGCGTTGGGTATTTTTGCCGTTTTAGTGTCTGCAAGCAGCGTTGGTAGCCAAGACCCATTCACAGCCAGATCCGAGGCGGAATCCGCAGCGAATGCTGCGCCTATTTCGGCAATGGAAAGGCTTGATCAATCGTCAAGCGATGTGCCCGGTATGGGTGCAACGCCGGTCGCGCTGGAATTGCCACCACAAGTTGAACCGACAAGCGGGCCGGCTGTGATTGTTCCATTGGAGCAAGCGCCAGCAGTAGCGCCGCAACCAGAACCGCCGGCCGGACTTGATACGGAAGAGGCGCCGCTGACGGACCTTGCGCAGCGCAGGCTGTTTGCCAGTGTCCCAGACGAAATCGAGTCCTATTTCGATCTGTTTTTGTACGTCAGCAAGTCCAACCGCGGGCCGTTGGCACAACGTATGTTTGTGTTCCAGCGTGATGCGGATGGCAGAATTATACCTTATTCAGAGTGGCGGGTTTCAACCGGCCGTGAAAAACTGGAACTGCACCACGAGCGTAAGGTTCGTACGAACACGCCGGAAGGCATTTTTGAGCTCGATCCTGATCGTATGCATAGGCGGTATTGGTCAAAATCGTGGGACAACGCTCCCATGCATTACGCCATGTTCTATGACTTGATGAATAATGGCCGCCAGTCAGGGCTTGCGATCCATGCGGCAGTCGGCAAATCGAAAATCCGTAAGCTGGGAAAGCGCGATTCAGCCGGTTGCATTCGTCTGGATCCCAAACACGCGAAAGAACTGTTTTACAAAATTCAAAATACGACGCGCGGGCAAGTGCCGGTTTTGGCGATGAACGAGCGCAAGTCAACTGACCGGTGGGGCCGGGTGCTGCGCGACGAGGCCGGAGCGGTTTTGCTGCAGGATGGTTATCGCGCGGTGGTGTTTGTGGAGAACTATGACGGCCGGGAGGAAATTGTCGGTCCGGTGGTTGCGTACACGAATTAAGGCCGGTTCGGGAAGAAGATGGTAAATTCTTCGAAAGTCAGCGTTGCAAAAAGGTTTCAACCACAGAGGGTTAAGCGCCTTTGTTGCAACGAGATATTGAGGATCGGTCAAATATACGTACAGTGCGAGCTGAAATAGGGGTTTGCCATGGGTTCCTGGCTCAGAGCGCTGAGCATAGTCTTTGTCCTGTCTGCCGGTTCTTTCGGCTCGTATATTTTGCTTCAAGGCAAAAGCGGCGAGAGACTGAACGCAGAAGCGGAGAAGTTGCGTCCGGCGATTGACGATTTCGTCAGCCAAGGCGGCGTTGCGCTTGAGACGCTGTTTGAGTCATCAAGAATGGCGGGTCCTTTGCAAACGACAGGTCATCGGGCGATGGCGGCGCGCGCGAACCTTCCCTTTATTGAGATTGAGCCTCGCGATTTTGCGGCGCCTGCAATGAAATTGCCGCGAGTTACGGCACCGGCGGTGCACGCGAATGAGCTCTCCAACTTGCGATTGACGCAAGCCCCAGACCAGCTGCCGATGGATTTGGAACCGGTTGAGGCCCGCCTGCGAAGCCGCGTGCCGCAAGAGGTGCTCGAGTATTTTGATTTGTTCCTCTACGTGAGCAAGGCGACGCCCGACAAAGGCGCTTGGGCGCAAAAGATGTTCGTGCTCGCCAAGCAAGAGGATCGCGTTTATCAGCTGCAGTATAGCTGGGCGGTATCGACGGGTCTGGAAGAAGTGGTGGTGTCGCCATCAGGTAAAAAGCTTGGCACGCATACACCAGAGGGCATTTTCAAGCTGGATCGTGGCAGGTCCTACGAAGACTATACGTCTAGGCAATGGAAATCGCCGATGCCTTACGCCATGTTCTTCGACTGGCGCACGGAAGGCCGGCAGTCTGGTTTGGCGCTGCATGGCTCTGCGCCGGAGGGTGAGAAAGACCTAGGGAAGCGGGCGTCGCACGGCTGTATCCGGCTTTCGACAGAGAACGCGAGGACTTTGTTCCAGCTGATTACGACAAAGTATCGCGGACGTGTGCCGGAGTTCCGGGTTGATCCGCAAACCGGCACCATGAGTACCAAAGGCGTTTTGGTGCGTGATGAAAACGGCCGCGTGAAGACGACAAGCGGTTTCAAAGTGCTTGTTTTCATCGAAGATTACGGTGGACCAACAGTCGATACGGTCGCTGCCCTCTATTGATTTAAGTTCTTTGTGCAATAGCCCAGGCGTAGAGGGCTACTGCGGCGGCGTTCGATACGTTGAGGCTGGGCATGGCCGGGGTTGTCGGCAATCGAATCGACATGTCGCAGCTCTCACGCGTTAGGCGGCGAAGCCCTTCGCCCTCCGAACCGAGCACCAAAACAATATCCCGTTTCAAATCCAAGCTTTCTACCGGTTTAGCCGCTTCGTCGGCGAGCGCGAGACGCAGGAAGCCATTTTCCCCCAGTTGTTCCAAGGCTCGTGCGATATTAACGACCCGGACGATCGGCACCGTTTCAAGCGCGCCGCTGGCGGCTTTGGCCAAAACGCCGCTTGCGGGCGGCGAGTGACGGTCTTGAACAACGACGGCGCAGGCACCGAAGGCAGCCGCCGACCTTATAACTGCGCCGAAATTGTGCGGATCTGTGACTTGGTCGAGGAGCACGAGGCAGCATGGCCGCTTCGCCGCTTCTATGACGGATGCGACGTCTTGCTCTTCTAACGGCGAGGCAAGCAAGGCCACGCCCTGGTGAACGGAATCGCGCGGCAATGCGCGCTCAATTGCTGTGTGATCGGTGTTTTCGACGATGACTTTTGAGCGAGCGGCGTGTTGCAGAATTTCCGGGTCTGCGCCTTGTGAAATCAACACTTTCCGGCACTTCCGCTCGGGATTTTTTAGGGCGGCCTTGACGGCGTGGGTTCCCCAGAGCCAAATCATTCCACCTGTGTCGTTGCGGTCCTTGTGGCCTGCCCCGCGGTTCTTATCTCTGTGCCTGGTCATTCTGCCGCTCCGGAGTTTCGTGGAAGAATGGGGTTAACCAGTTGACAAGTCATGGAGTATTTGGCCATAAGCCCCGTTCTCGTGCCCCAGCTTTTGGGGGCACACGCAGGCGCGATCCCAAAAGATAGGATAAAATTCATATCAGGCCGGAGCAAGCACGTACGCGGCGCAAGCCGAAGTATGTCCATTTTGGGGGAGTGTCCCGAGTGGCAAAGGGGGCGGACTGTAAATCCGCTGGCTGACGCCTTCGTAGGTTCGAGTCCTACCTCCCCCACCAGTTTTCACTGCGCAAACGGTGAGGGCGAGTGGATTTGGATCATGCGAATACCGGCTTTGCAAGCCCCGAGAGGACGAATGAATGAAATGCCCGAACGGGCGAAGGAGAAGGCGGGTGTAGCTCAATGGTAGAGCAGAAGCCTTCCAAGCTTACGACGAGGGTTCGATTCCCTTCACCCGCTCCAAGCCTTCGCTGCGAAGGTGGGCTTGGCTTTTGCAGTTGCAGCCAGACCGGCCAACACTGAAGAAGAACTGAACGCAACACGACCGACAAGACTTCAAGGACGCATACGAATGGGCAAAGCAAAATTTGAGCGGAACAAGCCGCACTGCAATATCGGAACGATCGGTCACGTTGACCACGGGAAGACATCGCTGACGGCTGCGATCACG
>JAWXBO010000156.1:0-7012 GCA_034440175.1 Alphaproteobacteria bacterium | reverse complement strand
CCCGCCGCCGCGATCAAATACGTCCGCCGCGTCGAAGAGCTGATCGGCGCCCCCGTCGCAATCCTCTCAACAAGCCCCGAACGCGATGACACCATTTTGGTGCGCGATCCCTTCGCAGGGTGAGCGTCAGCAGGCGATGAGTCTGAGATACCCGGCCTTGGCATAGGCCTGCATGTCTTCGTCGCGCGTCACAATCGGTACACCAAGCGCCCGAGCGGTCGCCACCAGAAAGCGGTCGGCCGGATCCTGGTGAAAGTCTCCAGGGAGGTTACACGAATCAAAAGCGATTTCAGGCGTGAGAGGTACCACTTGCACAACCGGATCCGCGAACACCCGATCGACAAATCCCTTCGCACTTGGCGTGAACTGCAACTTCGCCGACCGCGAACCCCGCATCCGCGCAAACAGACTGATCTCCCACGCTGACACTGGAGAGATTAGCACTTGACTCACCAACTCAGCCCTCTCAATCGCTCGTTTCGCCTTGAGATCAATGTGATCACCTTGGAACCACCAAATCGCAGCACAAGTATCAAGCAGCAGCGCGCTCACCGGTGCAGGATGCCTTTCTCGGCGTCGATCTCGCCCTCGAAGACTGGTTTCATAATATCGAGCCCCTCAGGTATGATCACCCAGCCCTTGAGAGAACCGAAAGCAGTGCGCTTCTTACGGCCTACGCGAGACGGAGCTACGATCTCCACGTGAAGCTTTCCCCGCTTCTGCACTTTCAGCCGGGTAATTTTCCTCGTGTTGACATCGTCCATCATCGACAAACAATGAGTTTTGAACTCGGTCACCGATACGGTCTTATCGCGCTCGCCCATTGCACCCTCCAAAATGGTCATTTCAGTATGACCATTTTGGGGAAAATAGCAAGTTAAGCCGGTCCAGTCCGCGCCGGCAGCGCTTCCGGCGCCTTGTCCTTTGCCGTCGAAGCCCCACCGATGCGCTGCAGCTTTGCCGCTTCTTTGATCGCCCGTTGCAGTTTTTCGAAGGCGCGCACTTCGATCTGGCGCACGCGTTCGCGGCTGATGTCGTATTGCTTCGACAAGTCTTCCAGCGTCGCCGGTTCGTCCTTCAGCCGCCGTTCCGTCAAGATGTGCCGCTCACGCTCGTTGAGCACCTTCATGCCTTCGGTGAGCAGCTCGCTGCGATCATCCTTCTGCTCGCGCTCGGCCAGCATTGTCTCGGCGCTTGGGGAATCATCGACCAGCCAATCCTGCCATTCCCCTTCGGAATCCGCGCGCATCGGCGCATTCAGCGAATGATCCGGTGCCGCCAGCCGGCGGTTCATCGAGATCACTTCCTCCTCGGTGACACCAAGCTTCGCAGCGATCAGCTTCACGTTTTCGGGCCTCAGATCGCCGTCTTCGATCGCCTTAATGTGTCCCTTCGCCTTGCGCAAATTGAAGAACAACTTCTTCTGCGCCGCCGTCGTCCCGATCTTCACCAGGCTCCACGAGCGCAAGACATATTCCTGGATCGAAGCCTTGATCCACCACATCGCATACGTCGCCAGGCGAAAGCCGCGCTCCGGGTCAAAGCGCTTGACCGCTTGCATCATCCCGACATTGCCTTCCGAGATAATCTCGTTCACAGGCAACCCATAGCCGCGATAGCCCATGGCGATCTTCGCCACCAGGCGCAGATGGCTGGTCACCAGGCGGTGAGCCGCGTCGGAATCTTCGTGCTCGCGCCAGCGTTTGGCGAGCATGTATTCTTCTTCCGGCTCCAGCATCGGAAAATTGCGAATTTCAGCCAAATACCGGGTGAGACCACCCTCCTGTAAAGCCAAATAGCCAGCAGCCATGTTCCAACTCCCCTGCGTGAGCCGAAAGACTTCGTGCGCGATTGCCCCGAAACTTCGGCCGTTCCAATCCTCCCGTCTAAAACGTCAGCCCGGGCATGAGGGTTCCATCTAGGTATGGATCGGGGCAATTTTAAGACCCCCGAACCCTTCCGGCGAATGCTTTGAGCGCTTCATAGGCCTGGGTGAAGTCTTCGGGCAACACACTCTCGAACAGAACCGGTTTATCGGTCCCGGGGTGGTGAAATCCCAAAACAGCCGCATGCAGAGCCTGCCGGGCAATCCCTAGCGTCACCCCCGGTATGCTCCGCGGCCGCCCATAAACCGGATCGCCGATCAGCGGATTACCGATATGAGCCATGTGAACCCGCACCTGATGCGTCCGCCCGGTCTCCAGCCGGCACTCGACCAGCGCCGCCGAGGCCCCAAAGACCTCCAGCACTTTGTAGTGAGTGCGCGCCGCCTTACCCCCGATCCGCAGCACCGTCATCTTCTGCCGGTTAAGCGGACTGCGCCCCAGATCGCCGTCGATCGTGCCGGCGCGCAGGCGCGGCACGCCCCACACCAAAGCCTTGTAGACCCGCTGCACGGCATGGGCCGCGAATTGTTTGCCCAGGCTTGAGTGCGCCCGCTCCGTCTTGGCTGCGACCAGCAACCCAGTAGTGTCCTTGTCGATGCGGTGAACAATCCCCGGCCTCAACTCCCCACCGATCCCCCGCAGCGACGTGCCGCAATGCGCAATCAGGGCATTCACCAACGTGCCATCGCGATTGCCCGCTGCCGGATGGACAACCAGCCCCGCTTGTTTGTCGATGACGATCAAGTGCTCGTCTTCGAACACAATGTTGAGCGGGATAGCCTGTCCCTGAGGCTCCGCATCAACAGCCGCAGGCACCACCAGCGCCACGACGGTTCCCAGCCGCACCCGATGCGCCGCATCAGCAAGCTTCACCGCCCCGCCGCAAACCGCCCCGGCTTCGATCAGCTGCTTCAGCCGCGAGCGCGACAAATCGGGCCAGGCTGCGGCCAGCACCCGGTCCAGCCGCTCGCCCGCTTGGCTCTCGTTGATCGTCAGTGTACGACGCTCAAGCTCTTCAGAGGATTTCACCATGGCCAATGTCGTACCCCAACCACCGCCCGCATCCAACCGTGGACTATGGTTGCTGGTCGTAGGCCTGGGCGTGGCGATCCTGATAGTGCTGGCTGCCATGATCGGCTGGGCGGTCAAACGCTCCACCCCGGACGCAAGCCCACAAGCCATGGCGGTCCCCGAACTCAACCTGGACCTCGCCCCGGGCTCAGCCGTCGCCCTAGCCCGCATGGACGGCGCCCTCCTGGTCGTACACATCACCGGCCCGAAGGGCGACGAGGTCCTCGTCATCGACCCCACCAAATCGAAAGTCATCAGCCGCGTCCGCTTCAACAAGAAATCTTGATTAAGCAGCCGCCGCTCGCGTATACAAAACCCCGCCACCGCAGGTCCCCATCGTCTAGCGGTCAGGACATCGCCCTCTCACGGCGAGAACAGGGGTTCGATTCCCCTTGGGGACGCCAATAAAATCAATAAGTTGGATGACACAAAATCCGTTTCCGACCTATTTTGGGTACTTTTTGGGTAATATCACAGCGCAAGCCGTCTCGTGCGAAGTCATCCCCAAAAGCGCAAGGCGTTCGCTATCGCGATCTTCGTCCCCGAGATGGGTCGTGCATCGAATACGACGACGTATACGGACGCGCCTTGCTAGTCAGAAATTCATCCAGCTTTGGTTTACGATAAACAACCAGCCTTCCGATCTTCACATATCCGGGTCCATCTCCAGACATTCGCATACGGGCGAGCGTTTGCTTTGCCAGAGCTACGGACACGGCCGCTTGCTGAGCGTTGACTGCTTCTTGCAGCGCGACAATCAAGATGAGAATGGTTTCTGGGGTTGTGGGAGTGGCGTGAGCCGCCGTCACGCTCTCGAGTAAAAGCGCCTCAAAGGACGCTCATCGCCTAACGCGACAATGAAAAACATCAAAAATAACCCAAGCCATTTAGCCCCCGAAGATCCCAACAAAGTCCCCAAATAAAATTCAACCTACAAACATCCCAACACAATCAACTTAAAAAAGTCCACAACGCGGCAATGCTCAACAAGCTCGACCGCAGCCTTCCATCCTGATTGTCGCGCTATAGCCAATTGGCCTCCCTTCGC
The DNA here is from genome assembly GCA_034440175.1 of Alphaproteobacteria bacterium. Lineage (GTDB taxonomy): Bacteria > Pseudomonadota > Alphaproteobacteria > Micropepsales > Micropepsaceae > SZUA-430. The sequence continues at coordinate 3,007 of JAWXBO010000156.1, read as the reverse complement.
ATTTGGCGGCTTTGATTGGCGGCGGTGGAGGTGTTAGCCTCCCGGTTAGCCCAACGCTGGAGGAATGCACCATGAAATCGTTATTGAGTAGGTCTTGGCGTTTCGGCCTCGTTTCGATTGCAACGAGTGTCGGAGTTCTAGTTTCTTGTTCTGCGGTGAGCGCTGCGGACGGTTCGCTGTATACGTCGAAAACGGAACTCTATCGTCTCACGATCAGCACTGGCTGGAGCCAGGATGACAGCGACTTCACCCGCAACGTAAGCGCCGACGCTGCATTCGTGCCTGGGGGAGGCCGCTCTCAGGGTAGCATTTTTATTACCCTCACAGGCGCCAAAGGGTCGCTGGAAGATGAAGTGGCGGACTACGCGCAGGGCCGTTCGATGAGCGGCAAACGTCAGGTGACAATCGACCGATCAGACTGCATCACCTACGCCTCGCTGGAGGGGGATGCGTATAACAATTCGTTGATCTGCCAAGTCAGCGTTGTATTCGATGGCAGCCCGCGAAAGGCTGCATTTATTATGTCAAGCTCAGCCACCCCATCTCATTACGATCAACAAACACCGATTTTCTGGGAGATGGCAAACTCAATCCACTGGGGACCAGGCGTCTCACCTTAGGATCGCCATGGGAAACTGCAAACACTAGAAATTGGGGTTGTCCCTCCTCAAAACTCCGTCAGCCCTCGTGAAGCCAGAAACTACTTCCGCCACGCAGGATACGGTTCCACGTGAGCGGAATCTGCTCTAGCTGATGAAGTCCATCAAGCCTGCATGGGATCGTAGAGATTTGCGCGGGTCCGATAAGCGTCGTCGAGCATCTCAACTTGGCAACTTGGCGTCACAGCGCGCCAGACGCGTCAACCAGAGTTGCAAGTCTCTTTTCGCTTAACCCGACCGGTACATTTTTCCGCCGCCCTCTTGGCACCATTTGTCTCCGCCGTTGACAGCATGGGCCAGTGTTCCGGTTGACCAGCAAAGCACATCGGACGGTTGGGCGTTGTGACCGATTTTACCGCTTGACGCTAAGGGCGATGCGCCCCTCGACAACCGGCATATCACCGGGAGACGCGGTCCGCCCGGTCACCGAGGCACTCAAATGCGCGCCTTCGAACGGGGAGAACTCAAGTCCCCACTGTCCTTCAGCCCAATTGGTTTGGAGTGCTGCGCCCTCGATGGCGAAGGGACCGATGCCCGCCACCTCGCCCGAGATGCCGGCGGCACGATCTTCGAAGCGATGGGCCCACGCGGCTGAGGCCCAAAACGAAACATCGTCCAACAGTTTTGCGGTCACCTCGCTGCCCAGCTGCGTTTGGACGGAGGTTTGCCGTTGCTCGTCGAAGCTGGCGGGGAAGGCTCCCCCGGTCTCGCCAAACCTGTCAAGGATCGTGGCCACAATGCTGGCACTGGCGAACGGCATCAGGCTCAATTGCTCGTCGACCGGCATCGCCCAACCTGCGCGCGCCTTTGCACCCAGGTTCGAACCCGAGCCTTGACTTTCCGACACTTCGATTGCCGCGCCGTTCAGATAGGCGCGGTCGATATCGGCATCGAGTAACAAGGCGATCACCGAGACTTCAACCGAAAGACCGCCCTGAGGCTCTTCGAACGAAACATAAGCGCCAATGCCATCGCCATCGATGTCATGTTGGCTGCTAAAGGCCAGTTCGTCGATTGTCGTGCGGTTGATCAATGCGCCAGCGCCTAAGCGCCAACCCGGTGCAATGGATGCCGAAAGGCCGAAAGTGCCGGCGGGGACATCTTGGTTTCCCATGCTATCGGCGTGATTGCCGTTCGAACCGGCGGCGAAGAAGCACAAGGCCTCGCTTTCCCTGTTGCCGCAACGATGATGGGCCGCAATTTCGCCGAGCGTGTCGAGGGCACCCGCTCCCATCGCCGAGGCGGCAGGCGCCACCGGCAGCATGGCGCCGAGCGATGCGGCAAGCACTTCCGGCTCAAGCAAGCCGCCCACCCGCGCCCAATAGGGCGTGTAAGTGCCGCCGCCATCATCGGTCATTCGTCCCGCAATCACCGTGCCGTCAGCGCTCATATATGAGGCATCAAACAATCGTATACCGGTTAAGTCGACGCTGGAGCCGATCCAGTCAGCGACACTTTTCATGCCGCCGCCGGAGGTCCAGCGAAAGGCTTCGTGCCGAACGTCCACACCGTCGAAGTTGGAGCTTTGGCCGGCAATCACGCTGCCGTCGGCCGACATGACGTCGGGAATGCTAAAGGCGATGCTGCCGGAGGGGCCCAACATGCCGAGCACGCCCAATCCCTGCATGCCGCCCCCTGAGGTCCAGCGGAAAGCTTCCAACCAATCGTTGACGCCGTTGGAGTTCGAGCTGTAGCCACCAATCACGCTGCCGTCAGCCGACATAAGGTAGGGAAAGCTAAGGCGGTCGCCTCCGTATGACCCGTCGAACTGGCCCAAGACCCATACGCCGAGCAGGCCCAAGCCCTGCATGCCGGCCCCTGAGGTCCAGCGGAAAGCTTCCAACCAATCGTTGACACCGTTGGAGTTAACGCTGTAGCCGCCGATCACGCTCCCATCGGTCGACATGACGAAGGGATAGCTAAAGCGAATGCCGTCGGCGAGCACGCCCAAACCCTGCATGCCGCCGCCAGAGGTCCAGTGAAAAGCTTCTTCCCAATCGTCCACACCGTTGGAGTTGGAGCTTAGGCCGACAATCACGCTGCCGTCGGCCGACATAAGGTAAGCGGTGCTATTGCGTCCGCCGTGGGTTCGACCGCTGAGCACTCCCAAGCCCTGCATGCCGCCGCCCAAGGTCCAGCGGAAAGCTTCTGCCCAATCGTCCACACCGTTGGAGTTGGTGCTTTGGCCGGCAATCACGCTGCCGTCGGCCGACATAAGGTAGGAGGAATGGCTAAAACGAAAGCCGCCAGTGGGGACTGTCAGGAATTTTGTGTGGCGGGTCTAAATGGGGATGATCCCCAAGGAGATTCGCATGGCCAGAAGAACGAACAACAGCCTCATACCGGAT